>JALWYP010000444.1 GCA_026992695.1 Flavobacteriaceae bacterium | reverse complement strand
TAGTTGTATTTTTGCATCCGCATTGAAATAAAAAATGGTCCGTTCGTCTAGGGGTTAGGACGCCAGGTTTTCATCCTGGTAACAGGGGTTCGATTCCCCTACGGACTACAAAGATTTAAATACTTAAAAAACAAAGAATGGCAAATCATAAGTCGGCTTTAAAAAGAATTAGAAGTAACGAAGTAAGACGTTTACGTAATCGTTTTCAACATAAAACTACACGTAACGCAATTAAAACACTAAGAAGTTTAACAGATAAGAAAGAAGCAGAAAAAATGTTTCCTTCAGTAGCTTCAATGATTGATAAGTTAGCTAAAAGAAATGTTATTCATAATAACAAAGCTGCTAATTTAAAATCTAAGTTAACTAAGCACATTGCTTCGTTATAATAAATTATTTTATTTTAATTTAAAACTCTTTGCATACTATGTGAAGGGTTTTTTTATTGTCTGTAACCTAGTTTTCGTACGGTTTTTTCTCCTACAAACTGTTGAAGATGTTCTTTGTATGAGAGTTGTATAGTTTCAAAAATAAAATCAAAAAATGGAATATATTCAGGTAAATTACCTTTTTTAATTTCAAACTCTTTATCTACTGACGCATATTTCACAAAAAAATGTCCTTTGGCATTTTCTCTAAACATTAAATGAATAAGTATGAGCTCTTCCGGAAGCGTTTCCATTGTTTTACAAACCGTAATACCTATTCCAAAATGCCAATAATGATCGGGAGTAAGTCTTATAGCATGAATGAGTGCCGGAGTAACCAATTCAAAACCCTTTTGTTCGCTTATTTTGTACAATGAAAATTGGCTGTCGGGAATTTCTAAGTATTTTTTAAATTCCTTAACCAGTTCCATCGAAAAGATATGACAATCTGTTTTATATTGGTCGAATCTTGTTTGTGCTTCTGTATAAGCACCACAGAGTTTGTGAAATTTAGTTGTTTTCATATAAAGATGTTTTACAAAAACATTAGACGAAGTAGTTACTAAAAACTAACTGTAATTATAAAAATTATAGCGTTACACTACGAGGAACCATAGCGGTATAATCACCTCCGTTTCTTATTACATCTCTAACGATGGATGAAGAAACATTAGAAATACATGGATTGCTAACTAAAAATACGGTTTCAATTTCTTTTAACCGGGTGTTGGTTTGAGCAATGGCTTGTTCGTAAGCAAAATCGGATGCATTGCGAAGCCCTCTAAGAATAAATTGCGCTTTTTGTTGTTTGCAAAAATCTACTGTTAAACCGGAGTATGTTTTTACAATAATATTTTTATGATCTTTAAATGTAGCCTCTATATGATTTTTTCGATCTTCTAACGAAAACATATATTTTTTTTCGGCATTCACGCCAATGGCAATAATAATTTCGTCAAAAAGCAATAAACCTCTTTTAATGATATCAATGTGTCCAACGGTTATGGGATCAAAAGATCCGGGAAAAACAACTCGTTTCATCTGTTTGATAATTTGTAATTATTTGATTTAAAAGAAATTCCGAATATTATAAACATCTGGAAGATCTTCGCTTTTGCTAAGATACTACATTTTGAATGAGTATATTAAAAAAATCACTTAGACTCATCCCACTTTCCAATACCTGCTTCGGAACAATACTTTCTTGAGATAATCCAGGGTTGGTATTAATTTCAATAAAATAAGGAACTCCGTTTTGTATAATAAAATCGCTTCGGGTGACGCCTTTCATATTCAGTAACTTGTAAATGCGTTTGGATTCCTTTTTAACTAAGGTAGTTTCTTCTTCAGAAATACGAGCCGGTGTGATTTCTTGAGATTTGCCCAAGTATTTTGCTTCATAATCAAAAAAATCATTTTCAGAAACAATTTCGGTAGGAGGGAGTACCGTAATATTGTTACCATTATTAAAAACACCTACAGAAACTTCGATTCCGTTAAGGGCGGTTTCAATAAGAATTTCATTGTCTTCTGTAAAAGCTTTATTTAGAGCGTTCTCAAATTCTTCAAGGGTATTTACCTTGCTTATGCCAAAACTTGACCCGGCTCGATTGGGTTTTACAAAACAAGGAAGCCCCACTTTGTTTATAATTTTATTTATATTGTATGCTTCTCCTTTATTAAGGTACGCAGAAGTGGCACATTTTATTCCGAATTGCTTTAAAACCGTAAGACAATCACGTTTGTTAAAACTTAGTGCAGCCGGATAAAAATCGGGGCTGGTATGCGGAATTTTCACTAAATCGAAATAAGCCTGCAACATACCATCTTCTCCCGGTGTACCATGTACGGTATTATAAACTGCATCGGGTTGAATGATTTTATCTTCAAATTGAAAACTAAAATCATGTTTGTTAATGGTACTTTTTTCGCCTTGAGGAGTAATGTAAAACCAACCTTCTTTTAAAATATGTACAGGATAAACAGCATATTTATTTTTGTCTAAATTTTCACAAACCGTTTGACCGCTACCTAACGAAATTTCATATTCATTAGAGTAACCCCCCATAACAACTGCAATGTGCTTTTTATTCATACAACTTAAAATGTTTCTAGAATTCCGGCTACTAAGATACTTTATTAACAGCTAAAATTAAACCGAAATTATAAAATCTTTATTGGGAAACCATCATTCTTAAAACATCAGTTAAAATTCAGAGAATTCTTTCTATCTTTGGGCTAATGCAAAAAGTAAAACTTATAGAGTGCCCAAGAGATGCTATGCAAGGGATAAAAGATTGGATTCCAACGCAAAAGAAAATCCAATACATTCAATCGCTTTTACGTTGTGGTTTTAACACCATTGATTTTGGAAGTTTTGTCTCTCCCAAAGCCATACCGCAAATGCGAGATACTGCAGAAGTATTAGCCGGATTAGACTTATCTCAGACTCAAACTAAGTTGCTTGCGATTGTTGCTAATGTAAGAGGAGCAACCGATGCATTACAATATCAAGAAATAGACTATCTAGGGTATCCGTTTTCTATATCTGAAAATTTCCAGATGCGAAACACCCATAAAACCATTTCGCAATCTATCGAAGTTTTAAGCGAAATACTCAATCTGGCAGATGCGAAAAACAAACAAGTAGTCGCCTATTTATCGATGGGTTTTGGCAATCCGTATGGCGACCCTTGGAATGTTGAAATAGTTGGAGAATGGACACGAAGATTAGCTTCTATGGGAGTAAAAATACTTTCGTTAAGCGACACGGTAGGCACTTCTACCTCCGAAATTATTTCGTATTTGTTTTCTAATCTAATACCCGAGTTCCCTCAAATTGAATTTGGCTCACACCTCCATACCACACCTTCCAAATGGCACGAAAAAATAGATGCGGCTTTTAAAGCCGGTTGCAGACGTTTTGATGGAGCCATTCAAGGATTTGGTGGTTGCCCAATGGCAAAAGATGAATTAACCGGCAATATGCCCACAGAGAAAATGCTAAGTTATTTTACAACTCATAAAGTTGAAACCGGAATTAACCCAATGTCGTTTGAAAGTGCGCATAACCAAGCAACAAAAATATTTTTAAACTATCACTAACAAATTATAAAACCTAAATTAATTATGAAAAAAATCACTTTTTTATGGATGGCTGTTGTATTCGCTATTTTAGTATTTAGCTGTAAAGAAAAAAACGATGAAAAGCAAGACGATTCTTTAATTACCTTTAAATTTCTTCAAGTAAATGATGTTTATGAAATAGCTCCGCTAGGTGGTGGTGCTTATGGTGGTATG
>JALWYP010000443.1 GCA_026992695.1 Flavobacteriaceae bacterium | reverse complement strand
CCATAAAACTCCCGAAAGAACTCCAAAACCCAAATGGTTGCGGGTAAAATTACCCACCGGAAAAAAATACACAGACCTTCGCGGCTTGGTCGATAAGTATAATTTAAATACCATTTGTACATCCGGCAGTTGCCCCAATATGGGCGAATGTTGGACAGAAGGCACGGCAACATTCATGATTTTAGGAAATATTTGTACACGCTCTTGCGGTTTTTGTGGGGTAAAAACAGGACGCCCCGAAACAGTAGATTGGGACGAACCCGAAAAAGTAGCCAGATCTATTAAATTAATGAACATTAAACACGCCGTTATTACATCGGTAGATAGAGACGATTTAAAAGACATGGGATCTATTATTTGGGCAGAAACCGTTAAAGCCATTAGGCGGATGAATCCTAACACTACTTTAGAAACATTAATACCCGATTTTCAAGGAGTAACTAGAAACTTAGATCGTATTTTAACCGTTGCTCCCGAAGTGATTTCACATAACATGGAAACCGTTAAAAGACTCACACGAGAGGTGCGAATACAAGCCAAATACGAACGCAGTCTGGAGGTATTAAACTACCTTAAAAAAAACGGAGCAAACCGAACCAAAAGCGGTATTATGTTAGGATTAGGAGAAACCGAAGAGGAAGTGCTTGAAACAATGGAAGATTTGCGAAAAGTAAATTTAGATATTATTACCATTGGTCAATATTTACAACCTTCAAAAAAACACCTACCCGTAAAAGAATTTATTACCCCTGAACAATTTAAAAAATATGAAACCGTAGGGTTAAAAATGGGATTTCGTCATGTAGAAAGCGGAGCATTAGTTCGCTCTTCTTACAAAGCGCAAAAACACCTTTTATAAACTAGTAAGAATGAATAAAAAAATTACGGTAGGAATTAATGGTTTTGGGAGAATAGGACGTACTATATTTAGATTATTAATGAACCACCCTGCAATTGAGGTAGTTGCTGTTAATGATCTGGCAGAAAGCAAAACCCTTGCACATTTACTAAAATACGATAGTATTCATGGTGTTTTAAAAGACACGGTTACAGCTACAAAAAATAGTATTTGTATTAACAATAAAACAATACGATTTTCTTCAATCAAAGAAATTGAAAATTTATCTTGGAAAGATGTCGATTTTGTAATTGAATGTACCGGTAAACACAAAACCCAAAAACTTTTAAAATACCACATTAAAAACGGAGCTAAAAAAGTAATTCTATCGGTTCCTCCCCAAGACGATGGTATTAAAATGGTAGTTTTAGGAGTAAATCAAAGCATTTTATCCGGTAACGAAACCATTGTATCTAATGCTTCTTGTACTACTAACTCTGCAGCTCCAATGGTAAAGGTTATTCGAGACTTATGTGGCATTGAGCAAGCCTACATAACCACCATACATTCTTATACAACCGATCAAAGTTTACACGACCAACCCCATAGAGATTTACGAAGAGCCAGAGCAGCCGGACAGTCTATTGTACCCACAACAACCGGTGCGGCAAAAGCGCTTACCAAGATTTTCCCCGATTTAGCTTCGGTAATTGGAGGATGTGGAATTCGAGTTCCGGTACCCGACGGATCATTAACCGACATTACGTTTAATGTTAAAAAAGAAGTATCCATAGAGGAGATAAATAATGCATTTAAAGAAGCTGCAAAAAACGACCTTAAGGGCATTTTAGAATACACCCAAGACCCAATCGTTTCAATAGATGTTGTGGGTAATACGCATTCATGTATATTTGATTCACAGATGACTTCCGTTATAGGAAAAATGGTTAAAATTATCGGCTGGTATGATAACGAAATAGGTTATTCGTCAAGAATAATAGATTTAATTATTCATTTATCTAAGAAATAACTATATTTAACGGCAAACTGTTGAGGTGTAAATGAAGCTCCCATTATCTAAATATTATAGTTTAGCTATTTTTATAATAGCAGCTTTTTCTATTTCTAATATAGTGGCTCAAAACAAGCAGAAAGATACTGTTTCTATAGTTAAGCTTCACCTTCAAAATGCTCAAAAATACAGCGCTTCACATCATTTTTCTAATGCATTAGAAGAAATTGCAAATGCCGAAAAATTAGTTCATTCCTTTTCAGATACTACCCAAACATTAAACGGAGATATTCACTATACCAAAGCCAGCTTAAAGCGCATCATTCATAACTATTCTGATGCAACTACCGAAATAATTAAAGCTATTACTATATTTAATAAAGCCGAAAGAGAAATTGATTTAGCAAAGGCTTATAACCAGTATGCTTTGATTCTTATTGAACTTAATAAACCCGAAGATGCCGCAGAATACTTGAACTTTTCAAGCGATATATTAAACGATAAAAACGATGAACACAACCAAGCAATTGTATTAGCTAATTTAGGTCTTGTTTCTCTAAAATATGGCGATTATAGACCTGCTGTAAATTATTTTGAAGCTGCTATTCCTTTGTTAAAACAATATAACGAACCCTATTATGAAGCATTAGCAAGCTTAAATGAAGCAAAAGCTTTTTTACAATTAGATAAAGAAGCTAACAGAAATCATTTTTCTTTAATTAAAGAAGCTATCGATAATGCCCGTAAAATAAGTAAAAAACATAATTTTTTAAATATTATTTCAAAAAGCTATAAAATTGAATCTAAGGTAGCAATGCTGGAAAAAGATTTCCCTAAAGCCGAACAACTTTTTAATAAATACGCTCAAACTAATGACACACTAGTAAATCTTTACATCGATACTGCTTCAAAAAGTAAGTTTACCAACATCAATCTTGAACATTTAAACGAAGTTATTACAGCGCAACAGGAAGAATTAGTAAGCAAACAAAAAGCTATTGTATTTGGTAAAACAACTGCCGGATTAGCTATTACTTTAATGATAATTCTGTCATTATTTGCACTTTCATTATTTAAAAACAACAGACTTAGAGCCATTGCAAACGATTTGTTGCGAGACAAAAATGTGGAACTCATTTTATCTAAAGAAAAAGCCGAAAAAGCCTCAATTGCGAAAGCACAATTTTTATCAACTATTTCTCACGAATTACGTACACCACTCTATGCTGTTACCGGTCTTACACATCTACTACTTGAATCTAACCCAAAACCCGAACAAAAAGAACATTTAAACTCACTTAAATTTTCCGGTGAATACCTACTATCACTAATTAATAATATATTAGACTTAAATAAACTTGAAGCCAATAAAGTTGAAATAGACAAAACTTCATTTAATCTAAAAAAACGAATCAATGACGTGTTAATTGCTTTAAACAGGACAGCAACAGACCGAAAAAACAACCTACACCTTGAGTATGATGATACAATACCTGAAAAACTCATGGGAGATTCTTTAAAACTTTCTCAAATACTAATTAATTTAATTGGAAATGCGGTAAAGTTTACACAAAACGGGGATATCTGGGTACGCGTTAAAAAAATAACACAACAGCCCAATAAAGTATCATTACATGTCGAAGTAGAAGATAACGGAGTAGGCATTTCTAAGAAAAAACAAAAAAGTATTTTTGAAACATTCTCGCAAGGCTCTCTTCAAATTAACCGAAAGTTTGGTGGTTCGGGATTAGGTCTTTCTATCGTAAAAAACCTGTTAGAGCTTATGAATAGTAAAATTAACCTCGAAAGCGAATTAGGCAAAGGCTCTAAATTTTGGTTCGATATTAGTTTTGCTATCTCTGAAGATTCTAAAGAAAAC
>JALWYP010000442.1 GCA_026992695.1 Flavobacteriaceae bacterium | reverse complement strand
AAAATACAAAAGATTTTAAAGTGTATTTTAACTTTTATTATAGTGATGATGAAGGAAAAATATTTTTGGAAGTAGATAAATTAAACACCGAGTTTTTGTTTGTCCATTCTATAACCAGCGGTTTGGGATCTAACGACTTAGGAATAGATAGAGGGCAATTAGGCGATGGTGTTGTGGTTAAATTTGTAAAGAGTGGAAACAAAATTTTACTCATTCAACCCAACCAAAACTATAGAGCTAATACAAAAAATAGTTTAGAAAAAAAATCGGTAGAACAAGCCTTTGCAAAATCGGTTTTGTTTGGATTTCCTATTATTGAAAAGAGTAACAACACCTTTTTGATAGATTTAACTCCTTTTTTGTTTCAAGATTCGCACGGAATTATAAATACCTTAAAACGAAAGAAGGAAGGTAATTATAAACTAGATGTTTCTCGTTCTGCTGTTTGGATGGAGCGAACAAAAGCTTTTCCGTTAAATAATGAATTTGAAGCGTTACTTACCTTTGTGGGAAAACCCACCGGAAAATATTTACCAAGCGTTGCCCCAAATGCCGAAAGTGTTTCGATAATACAGCATTATAGTTTTGTAAGATTACCCGATAATAAATACCAACCTCGTGTATTTGACCCTCGTAGTGGTTCTTGGGCTATGATTTATAAAGATTATGCAGCTCCCGTATGGGAAAATATCGATAAACGCTTTATATACAGACATCGTCTTGAAAAAAAGAATCCAAATCAAGCAGTGAGCGAAGCCATTAAACCTATAGTGTATTATTTAGATCCAGGCACACCCGAGCCTATAAAATCTGCTTTGCTGGAAGGTGCAAGTTGGTGGAACCAAGCTTTTGAAGCGATTGGCTATAAAAATGCTTTTCAGGTAAAGGTATTACCTGCCGATGCAGATCCAATGGATTTGCGTTACAATGTAATACAATGGGTACATCGCTCTACTCGGGGTTGGAGCTATGGCGGTTCGGTTACCGACCCGAGAACCGGGGAAATACTTAAGGGACACGTAAGTTTGGGAAGCCTGCGTATTCGGCAAGATTTTCTTATCGCACAAGCCTTGCTGAACAAACCCTTTGCCGATAGCGATAAAAATTACCAACCTATGTTAGAAATGGCGCTGGCAAGAATTAGGCAATTGGCAGCTCATGAAGTTGGACATACGCTGGGATTTTCACATAATTTTGCCGCAAGTACTTTTGGAAGAGAAAGCGTAATGGATTATCCGCATCCTTTAGTAAAAATAACTAACGGAAAAATAGATTTATCGTATGCTTACGATACAGGAATAGGAGAGTGGGACAAAGTAACAGTCGCTTATACCTATGGAGATATCCCAAAAGGCGAAAATGAAAAAGAATATTTAACTCGTTTATTAGATGACGCATTTGCAAAGGGTATGTTATACATTACAGACAGCGATGCACGTGCAAAGGGAGGCGCTCATTCTAAAGCACATCTTTGGGATAATGGTGAAAATGCTTCGGAAGAACTTTTGCGGTTGCTTGAAATTAGAAAGTTAGCCATTAAAAACTTTTCGATAGACAATATAAAAACCAACCAACCGTATTCTGTTTTAGAAGATGTTTTTGTTCCGTTATACTTTTTTCATCGCTATCAAACCGAAGCAGCGGTAAAATTAATAGGTGGTTTAGATTATAATTATGCCTTAAAAGGAGGAAAACAAACGGTTGTAAAACCGATTTCTAATAACAATCAAAAAAAAGCGTTAGATGCTGTATTAGAAACAATTAAAGCTAAAACTTTGATAATTCCGGCAGATAAACTAAGCTTGTTTCCGCCCAGAGCGTATGGATATCCTCGAACCAGAGAATCTTTTAAAAGTACAATGGGAGTTGTTTTTGATGCCATTGGTGTACCGGTACGTGCTGCTGCTACCAGTTTGAAGTTATTATTACATCCGCAACGTGCCAATAGGCTTATTCAACAAAAAGCTTTAAATGATAAATTGATGGGATTAGATGAAGTATTAGCACAATTAATTTCGGTTGTTTTTCAATCTAAAAATCAATCTGATTACGAAAAAGAAGTAAATTATGCTATTCAATTTACAACCCTTCAACAATTGTTTTTGTTGTATAATTCTCAAGATTCTTTACCGCAAGTTAAAGCTGTTGTATTAGATAAAATTAATATACTAATGCTTCAATTTAATAAAGATAAAAACCTCTATAACAATTACTTACATAATAAAATAAAATTGTTTTTAAACAACCCAAAAGAATATAAAGTACAACACGTTAAGGATATTCCGGATGGAAGCCCGATAGGAAGTTTTCAATGTTTAAATAATTAAAAAATACACAAAATGATTATAGATTTACGAAGCGATACCGTTACAAAACCAACACCTAAAATGATGGAAGCCATTTTAAATGCCAAAGTAGGTGATGATGTTTTTGGAGAAGACCCAACTGTCACTAAACTTGAACGATATATGGCAGAATTATTTGGGATGGATACTGCGGTTTATTTCCCAACCGGAAGCATGGCTAATCAAGCCGCAATTAAATTACATACCCATCCGGGAGACGAATTAATATGTGATATTTGGGCTCATGTGTATAATTTTGAAGCCGGTGGAGCTTCCTTTAATAGTGGTGTTTCTTGTAAACTCATTCTGGGTAATAGAGGCATGATAACGGCAGAACAAGTTGTAGAAAGTATCAATCCACCCGACTTTTATCACAGTCCGCTAACTTCTTTGGTTTGTTTAGAAAACACCACCAATAAAGGAGGAGGAGCCTGTTATGATTTTAATGAAATACTTAAAATTAGAGAAGTTTGTAATAAACATAAGTTAGGGTTTCACTTAGATGGTGCCAGGTTAATGAATGCCATTGTAGCAAAGGGACATACACCAAAACAATACGGAGAAGTGTTTGACACCATATCGGTTTGTTTAAGTAAAGGACTGGGTGCTCCCATAGGTACGGTGTTAATGGGAAATAATGAAGTAATGAAAAAAGCCAGAAGAATAAGAAAGGTTTTTGGAGGTGCTATGCGACAAATTGGATTTATGGCAGCAGCCGGTTTTCACGGAATAACTAAAAATGTAGAACGCCTGCAAGAAGATCATCAAAAAGCAAAAGAAATAGAAGAAAACTTAATAAGCCAAATGTATGTAAGTAGAGTAGAACCGGTAGAAACCAATATTGTTATTTTTTATTTAAAAGAAGGCTTGTCGCAAGAATTATTTTTGGGCACAATGAGTGATTTAGGTGTAAAAATAAGCAGTATGGGGCAAGGTAAATTGCGATTGGTAACACATCTGGATTATACACCTGAAAAGCACAAAAGATTTTTAGAAATAATAAATTCT
Source organism: Flavobacteriaceae bacterium (assembly GCA_026992695.1). GTDB lineage: Bacteria > Bacteroidota > Bacteroidia > Flavobacteriales > Flavobacteriaceae > Marifrigoribacter. The sequence goes on along the minus strand of JALWYP010000442.1, from coordinate 381 downwards.
GTTAAGTTATAACACAAAAGGTCGCCTGTTGGGCGACCTTTTACATTTTTAAGCAATGAGTTAATTAGGCTTCTACTTCTTTAACTTCAGCTCCCGGAGCATTTTCTTTAATAGATTTTATACCATTTTCCATTCCCGATTCTCCGGCATACATTTGGCTCGAACCGATGATTTGTCCATTTGTAGACTTTAAATTAAAGTAATGTTTACCGTTTTTAGCAATTTTGCGTTCCCAGCAATTGTCATCACCGCAATTTTTCTTTACAGATTCAATCCCATTAAGTGCACCGCTTTTACTTGCGTACATTTGACTAGATAAAATTACTTGACCGTTTTTTGCTTTAAGTACAAAATGGTACTTATCGTCTTTTTGTTTTAATT
>JALWYP010000441.1 GCA_026992695.1 Flavobacteriaceae bacterium | reverse complement strand
TTTGTAATCCATTTTACAAAAGAAATGTTGTAATCCGTTAGTTACCATCAAAAAATTAGCTTGTAAAACCATATTATAACGCGCAATTTGATCAAAGGTTTCTTGTGTGATTTTTACCGAAGGAGCCTTACATTCAACCACTACATTAATTTTTCCGTTTGATAAATACCCAACTATATCGTATCGTTTTCTCAAGTTGTTTACAACCAATTGTTTTTCGACATTTAGTAATGAAAGCGGGTATTTTTTTTGATAAATTAAATAATTAACAACGTGCTGCCTTACCCATTCTTCGGGAGTGAGCATCACAAATTTTTTTCTAACAATATCAAAAATATAGGCATCATTTTCGCTACCTTTGAACCGAAATTCATATTCAGGGAAGTTAAGTGGTTGCATTATTATTTTTTACTTTTTCTCGAAATAAAGATACTATTTTTTGGCATTTAGCAAAGTTACACATATAATTAATGATATAAAATTAGGTAAACCTGCTTCTATATACTTTCTTTTTGGTGATGAGCCGTATTATATTGATGCAATTTCCGGTTATATAGAACAACATGTTTTAACCGAAGAAGAAAAAGGGTTTAACCAGACCGTTTTATACGGAAGAGATGTAAGCGTAAACGAAATTATTAGTACCGCCAAGCGTTATCCAATGATGGCTGAAAGGCAAGTAGTTATTGTAAAAGAAGCACAAGATTTATCTCGTACCATTGACCAATTACTACCTTATGCCGAACAACCTCAACCTACTACAGTACTGGTTTTTTGTTACAAATACAAAAAATTTGACAAGCGAAAAAAATTATACAAAGCAATTGAAAAGAATGGTGTTTTGTTTGAAAGCAAAAAACTGTATGAAAACCAGATTCCGGATTGGATACGGCGCGTATTAGCTTCAAAAGGATATACTATTACGCCAAAAGCTTCGCAAATGTTAGTCGAATTTTTAGGAAATGATTTAGGTAAGATTAACAACGAATTGGAAAAATTACAAATTATTTCGAAGCCAGGCGCACAATGCACACCCGAATTAATTGAAGAAAACATTGGTATAAGTAAAGACTTTAATAATTTTGAATTGCAAAATGCGATTGGCTCAAAAGATGTCGCCAAAGCTTTTAAAATTATTCAATATTTTGGTCATAATTCTAAAAATCATCCGTTGGTAATGACCGTTGCCTTATTGTTTTCTTTTTTTTCAAAAATACTTAAATACCACGCATTAACTAACAAAGCCGACGCTGCTAGAGCATTAGGCGTTTCTCCTTACTTTATCAAAGACTATCAAATTGCTGCTCGTAATTACCCTATGAAAAAAGCAAGTAAAATTATTTCGGCTATTAGAGAAATAGATATGAAAAGTAAAGGTGTAGGAGCCGGAAATATTACCCAAGGAGATTTATTAAAAGAACTTCTAGACGTTATTTTTAATTAGAACGAACTATTAAATAAAATTCTTTATACACTACCCCATTATAACAATTATCATGAATTTTACTGAAAAGTGACTTATATCATTTTACAGAACTGTTTAATGTGTGATTTTTGCTGAAATATTTAAAACAACAACAATGAAAAAAACAATTTTATTAGCAATTATTGCATTAGTTACAATTAGTAAAAGTTATTCTCAAGATGACAATAAAGGTCTTGAAGGAGCATGGTGGGGTTTAGGTCAATTAGAATTTACTGACGACGAAACTACTAGCTCGTTTACTATTTTACCTGTAGTGGGTACATTTATAAGCCCTAGTGTTACTGTAGGATTAGGAGCCGGATATACTTCGACTAAAGTTGATGGACAAGACGCAGTTGATGCATTTATCGTTATGCCTTTAGTTAGAAAATATTGGGCAATGAGCGATACGTTTTATCTATTTGGTCAAGCTGATGTTCCTTTTTCATTTTCAGACGGTCAAAACACATATGGCTTTAATTTACGTCCCGGTATTGATTATTTTATTGGAGGTAAGTTTACCATTGAAGCCACTTTCGGACAATTTGGATATAACGTAGTTGATCCGGATGCCGGTGACAGTGTAGGTACAACATCATTAGGATTTAATATGATGAATGTAAATTTTGGTCTTAAATATTTATTTTAAGATTATTTGGTAACCCAAGAAAAGTCCGATAACTCATGCAGAGTTATTGGGCTTTTTTTTATACCAAAAACAACTATTTTTGAATTCAATAAATCGTTTCTTTAGGTATTATTTAAGCTGAATTTTCCTCCTCCTGTTAGTGAAAGTGCAATAAATCCTACTAAATAAAGTAACGCCTTTTCCTTTACTTCAAACATGTCATTTCCATGTACAACAAAAGCTGCCACCAGCATAAAAATTATTATAGGAATAGCTGCCCATCTGGTTTTATAACCAATAATTACCAAAATAGTGCAAACTACTTCGGCGAATAATGTTAAAATCAAGGATAACGTTGATCCTAGCCCGATAGGGTCTGAAAAAGCAATAGTATCCATCGTTAAAATCTGAATTTTTTGAATTCCGTGATACAAAAGCATACCTCCTAATCCTAAGCGTAATATTAAAAGACCTAAATGATATGATGTGGTTGTTTTCATTTTGTAAAATTTTTTAAATATACAAAACAAATAATACTTGTACTTTTGCACACTAACAATAAAAAAAATGAGTTCAGTAAAACATTGGGTAGCTGCCGCTAGATTACGAACACTTCCATTATCTATTTCGGGTATAATAGTAGGGTCGGCTATGGGAGATTCGGCTTTTTTAAAATCTCCTATTTTTTGGTTGGCAATCCTTACCACAATAGGTTTTCAAATAATTTCAAATTTTGCAAATGATTATGGTGATGGAATTAAAGGCACCGACAAGGACAGGAAAGGTGAAAAAAGAATGGTAGCAGACGGTATTATTTCGGGTAACGCAATGAAACGGGCAGTACTAGTAACTTCGGCTCTTACATTTACTATTGCCATTTTTTTAATATATGAAGCTTTTGGAAAATCACATTTTTATACATCTGTTTTCTTTTTAGTGCTTGGTATTTTAGCTATTGTAGCAGCCATAAAATATACTGTTGGTAAAAATGCCTATGGCTATTCGGGTTTTGGTGATTTATTTGTTTTTATTTTTTTTGGTTGGGTAAGTGTGGTAGGAAGTTATTTTCTTTTTACCAAACAACTACAATGGAATGTTTTTTTACCTGCTACGGCAATAGGTTTGCTTAGTATTGCCGTACTTAATCTAAATAATATGCGCGATATAGAAAGTGATAAACTACATAAAAAAAACACGCTTGTTGTAAAAATGGGAATACAAAACGCGAAAATATATCACAGTTTTATAATCCTTGTTTCTCTTTTTTGTATGATAGTTTATACCTTACTACATTATAAAACTTCATTTTTATTTTTGATAGCATATATTCCGATACTTTTTAATTTGGCTACTGTTTGGAAAAACAAAAAGCCTCAATTGTTAGATTCCGAATTAAAAAAAGTAGCGTTAAGTACGTTTTTACTTTCGGTGTTGTTTGCGCTTAGTACCGTTTATTTTTTGTAGTTGTTTGTAAAACATTTTAATTTACTAAAGGTGGTTCTAAATAAGGAAAGGTGTTTACTATATTCCTATCACCTGCATCGATGTTATCGGTAACCAAAATAGGAGTATCAACCGTACCATCTAGGCGATTTCCGTTGGCTCCTCCAAAGCACAGCTTCAGCACAAAATCTATTGCATCGTCTTG
>JALWYP010000440.1 GCA_026992695.1 Flavobacteriaceae bacterium | reverse complement strand
TTCATCTTCTATAATAAGAATGCGCATTAACGCTCCTATGGGGTGGGGGAATTTTTGCGGATTATAGCACAGTTTAAGCTACAATTCAAGTGTTTTTCAGAAAAGTTTAATAATTTTTTTAGATTTTCTACTAAGCCCAATTACAAAAGGTAGGTTTTCAATTTTATCAGACATTAAAGCAACATCTGCTGTTTCTAAAGCAACATCACTACCGGCTGCACCCATAGCAATTCCCACCGTACTATTTGCCATTGCAGGGGCATCGTTAACACCATCTCCCACCATTGCAATTTTTTTGTATTTTTCTTTTAATTCTTGAATAGCTTTTACTTTATCTTCGGGTAATAAATTACCTTTTGCTTCGGTTAAACCAATTTCTTTTGCAATAGAATCACCTACATTTTGATGATCGCCTGTAAGCATAATCATTTTACTAATTCCTATTTCTTTTAATCGCTGTAAGGTGCTTTTTGCACTTTCTCTTGGTGTATCCATCACACTTAACAATCCTATTAACTTTTTATTTATTACAACCAACATGGCTGTATGCCCTTTTTTTAATAACTCACTCATTTGCGAAGCTATTGTAGCATCGATAGGAATAGTATTATCCTCCATTAGTTTTTGATTACCTATCCATACCACATCCTCTTTATATGAAGCACTAATTCCTTTTCCTTGAATGGCTTTTATATTAGCTGCTTGATTTTTAGGCTCTAAGTTGTATTTCGATTTTATATCTTTTGAAATTGCTTTGGCTAATGGATGATTGCTAAGACTCTCTACATCTAACACCAATTGTAAAAACTCATTTTCATCAAAACCGTTTAGAGCAATAGCATTGGTTAGTCTTGGTTTTCCTTCGGTAAGTGTTCCTGTTTTATCAAAAGCAATGGTTGTTAAACTACCTAAATCTTCCAGAGGTCTCCCTCCTTTTATTAAAACACCTCCTCTAGCTGCTCGAGATATACCACTTAAAACTGCACTTGGGGTAGAAATAGCCAATGCACAAGGACTTGCAGCTACTAAAACACTAATTGCACGATAAAGACTTTCTTTATATGTTTCATCTAATATTAAATATGCAAAGCACAAAATGATAACAAAAATAATTACGGTTGGCACAAACCACTTTTCAAATTTTTTGGTTAATAATTGGGTAGGAGATTTTTGAGTTTCTACCTCGCTAACCATCTGTATAAGTCTTGAAATAGTAGAATCTTCACTTACCTTTAATACTTTAACTTCTAAAACGCTATTTCCGTTAATGGTTCCTGTAAAAACAACGTTAGACTTATCTATATCTTTAAAATCTGGTAAGTTATTTGTATCTGAAAGTGCAAATTTATCAACCGGAATACTCTCTCCGGTAATAGATGCTTGATTAACACTACTGGTTCCTTTAATTACAACCCCATCTGCTGCTATCTTTGTATTGGGTTTTACAACAATAACATCATTTATTTTTAGCTCTTCTACAGGTACAGTTACAATTTCATTGTTCCGTTTTACTAAAGCTGTTTTTGGAGATAATTCGCCCAATGCTTCAATAGATTTTTTTGCTTTGTTCATTGCATATTTTTCCATTGCGTGCCCAATACTAAAGAGAAACAACAATAAGGCTCCTTCTTCCCAACTACCTATGTAAGCAGCTCCAATTGCAGCTACAATCATTAAAAAATCTATTTCAAACTCACCTTTTTTAACCTTTTCAATGGCTTCAAGGGTTGTGTAATAACCCCCAAAAAAATAAGCTGCCATGTAACTATAAATTGCTATTTTTTCGGGTAATCCGGTTGCCAGCTCTATAAATAAACCTGCGAAAAAAAACAGACCGCTTAGTATTGCGAAATACAACTCGGTTTTTTTTCCAAAAATCCCGCTATGTTCCTCGTGGTTATGCCCGTCATTTTTTGTGTGTTGTTTTTTCATTTTTTGGAAGTATTTTATTAGTCTATAAGCAGAATAGTTTTAATTTTTAATATCCTTAAAAATATACTCGAATATGGTTAATTTTCGCTATTGGTATTGCACTTATCACAAATTCCTTTTACTACCAGATTTACATTCTCTGCAATAAAACCATCGGGTAAAATTATGTGTGGTATTTTATGTTCTGTAAGGCAAACTGTTTCGTTGCACTTGTTACAATGAAAATGCAGGTGCAAATCGGTTTCTATCTCACAGTTGCAATTTTCTTCGCAAACCGCATATTTAGCAACTCCGGTACCATCGTCTATTTTGTGTACAATTCCGTTTTCTTCAAACTTTTGAAGGGTGCGGTATAGGGTAGTTCGATCTGCTTTATCAAAATAGTTTTCTAAATTGTTTAAACTCAAAGCTGATTTAGATTGTAACAAAAACCGCAACACCAATAGTCGCATAGCAGTAGGCTTGATGTGATTTGCGAGTAATAGTTGTTCTAGGTTTTTCATTTTTTAAAAATAGTAAATTTAATTTTACCCACACCGTACTTAAAAATTACGGTGTGAGGTTTTTAATACTTTACTAATGCTCATGTTCTTCAAATTCTCCTTTATTTAATTCGGCATTTACATAATAAGCACCTTTTGTTACTATTTTTGTGTCTTCCGGTAACTGTTGGTTAAAAATTACTTCAGAAAAACCAAGATCCGATTTTCCTTTATTTACTTGTATTTTTTCAAATACAATTCCGTCTTCATCGGTTTGGGTTTGTACAAAAATATAATCTAATCCTTTTTCATTAATAAATGCTTCATCGGGCAAAGCAGTTACGGTTTTATTATCGAGTGCTATTCGAGCATCCACAAACATACCGGTTAGTAAACCTTCGTTATTACCAATAATTTTAGCGTGTACTTTTACGGCACGGGTATCCATATCAAACGATTTTCCCAAAGCAAATATTTGAGCTTCATAGAGTTTATCGGGTCTTGTGGTAAGCGAAAAGGCAATTTTTTGCCCTACTTTTACTTTGTCTATATCTTTTTCAAATACTTTTAATCCCAGGTGTAAATGGTCGTTATCTACAATTTCAAACATTTCTTGCTCTGCCGATACATATTTGCCAATATTAATTTCTACATTTTGAATATATCCTTTTATGGGTGCTACAATAGGAATTGAAGAAACAATTTTTCCGTTTTCAAGCCCCGAAAGACTTATTCCCATGAGTTGCAATGTAGATTTGGTAGCATTAAGGTTAGAAACTCCTTCTCGATAAGCAGCTTCTGCTTGTTGAAACGATTTTTGAGATGTTATACCGTCTTTTAACAATTCTTTTTTTCGGTTATAATCTTTTTCAAGAAAAGTTAAAGCACTTTTTGCCGATAAATAATCGCGTTGCATGCTAATAAACTCAGGGTTGCTTAATCTTGCAAGCACTTGTCCTTTTTGTACTTTATCGCCTTCAATTACAGATACCTGTTTTACTCTTCCTCCAATAATAGCACTTACGCTCGCCATACGTTGGGGAGGAAGTTCTAATTGTCCGTTTACTTTTAAAGCGGAGCCCAAACTAACTTGCTTTACGGTTCCTAACTCAATTCCCATTATTTCTAATTGATTATTTTTTAATTCAAGTTGCATTCCTCCTTCTTCATGTTCATCATCTTGATGCGCTTCGTCACCATGTGAATCTTTATTTGCAACGGTATTTTGTTGATTATCAGTAGACGATTCTCCATTTTTACAGCTTACCAGCAGTAGTATAAATAATAATAAAATGGTTGTTTTTAATATATTTTTCATTCTTTTAAGT
>JALWYP010000439.1 GCA_026992695.1 Flavobacteriaceae bacterium | reverse complement strand
CAATGTTAAGTTACAATGCACAAAATTTAGCCTATTACCTTCCTAAAGGTCCTCAAAAAACAGATAGACTTTCGGTTCGGTCGGTTAAAATGTATGCAGATGGAGCGTTAGGTTCCAGAGGTGCAGCATTATTAAAACCCTATAGTGATATGCCAAATCATTACGGAATTATTATTACTAATGAAAAACCCCTTCACACCATTGCCCAACGTGTTGTTGAAGCCGGGTTTCAACTCAATACGCACGCAATTGGAGACTCTGCAAACCGTATGGTTTTAAAGGTTTACAAACAAGTATTGGCAACTACTGATAATGCTCGTTGGCGAATTGAACACGCACAAGTAGTTGCACCTAGCGATTTTAAGTATTTTTCAAAAAATATAATTCCATCGGTACAACCCACTCACGCAACCAGTGATATGTATTGGGCAGAAGACCGATTGGGTAGTGAACGCATAAAAGGAGCGTATGCTTATAAAACGTTATTAAAACAAGCTGGGATTGTGGCACTTGGAACCGATTTTCCTATTGAAAAAGTAAATCCTATGCTTACTTTTTACGCGGCTATTGCTCGTAAAGATTTGAATAATTATCCTGAAAACGGATTTTTTAAAGAACAAGCTCTCACTAGAGAAGAAGCTTTAAAAGGAATGACGATTTGGGCTGCGTATGCCAATTTTGAGGAAAATGAAAAAGGGAGTATCGGAATTGGGAAGTGGGCAGATTTTACAGTTTTAGACACGAATATAATGCAAGCTTCTGTTGAAGAAATCCCCAAAACAAAAGTAATAGCAACCTTTATTAACGGTGAAAGAGTGTATTAAGGTAAAATATAAGGTGGCTGTCTAAAAAAAGACAGCCTCCTTTATAAATTAATTTTAAATGCTATTTTATACCGAATACGAATTCAATATAGTTCAATTTCAAGTTCTCTCATTGAACTATTTTCATTCTGTAACGGCATTAACCATTCTAAAATATAAAATAGTTTTGGACTAATTTATATTAAGAATAGGTATAACATCGTGTTGTAATTCATTGCTGAACCTTCAAAAAATTAGCTAAGCAAGCACTTTTGTAGTGCAAAGCCAAGTAGTAATTCTTTTGCTTCTTTTTCAAATAAAGAAAATCTACTTTATAACCGAAATTTATCTTTTTATTAATATCTTTTTAACTTTATTATTAAATTAAAAAAAATATCTTGCGACAACGTTTGATAAGGCAGGCAACCTTTTAACTAAAATAATCGTCTCTCTATTAAAAAGTGTTTATGAAAAAAATAGTATTTCTCATTGGGTTTATCACCTTATCAGTTTCAGCAGTAGCACAAATTCAAGGAACAATAACAGATACTAAAGGCGCATCTTTACCTTTTGTAAATGTTTATATAGAAGGCACTTATACCGGCACTACTTCCAACGAAAACGGGGTTTATAAATTAGATATCTCCCAGAAAAAAGAATACCAATTGGTGTTTCAATATCTTGGCTACGAAACAAAAAAAATCACCATTAACCCAGACAAATTTCCTTTAGAGTTAAATGTTGTGTTAAATGAAACTTCAACGCAGTTAGATGAAGTTGTTATCAACACATCTGAAGACCCAGCCTACCCGATTATACGAAACGCTATAGAAAAAAGGAAAGAAAACTTAAACAAAATTAAATCTTTTACTTCTAATTTTTACTCAAAAGGTTTATGGAGAGTGAAAGATATGCCAAAAAAAATAATGGGACAAGAAGTAGGTGATTTTGATGGCGCTCTAGATTCTACACGAACTGGCATTATTTACTTATCTGAAACCGTTTCTAAAATTGCCTTTAAAAGACCTCATGAACTAAAAGAAACCATCATTGCAAGTAAAGTGAGTGGAAATGACAATGGATTTAGCTTTAACACCGCGCAAGATGCCGACTTTACTTTTTATAACAACACCATAGATATTAGTGCATCAATCGTCTCTCCTATTGCATCAAATGCTTTAAACTATTATAACTACAAATTAGAAGGTGTTTTTTATGAAGACAAACAATTAATTAATAAAATAAAAGTAACACCCAAACGCCCTAACGATAGAACTTGGAGTGGTATTATTTATATTGTAGAAGATTCATGGCAATTATATGGTGTTCAGCTTACCACAACCGGCAGCGCTATACAAGTCCCTATGGTTACACAACTGGTTTTTAAACAAAATTTCAGCTACAACGAAATCCTTAAACGATGGGTAAAAATCTCACAAACTATTGATTTTGGATTTGATTTTTTTGGATTTAAAGGCGCAGGTAGATTTGTAGCTGTATATAGTAATTACAACTTTAATCCCAACTTTGAAAAAAATGAATTTACAAATGAAGTACTTTCTTTTTTACCCGAAGCAAATAAAAAAGATAGCTTGTATTGGAAACAATATAGACCCATTCCGTTAACTTTGGAAGAGAAAAAAGATTACGTTAAAAAAGATAGCATACAAACCCTTCGAAAATCTCAAAAATATTTAGATTCTGTTGATGCAAAAAAAAATAGGTTTAACATTTTAGACCCGTTAATGGGATATACCTACACCAATACCTTCAAAAAATGGAACATTTCCTACGATGCACCTTTATTAAAAACACAATTTAACACTGTTCAGGGATGGAACTCAAAAACCGGGATTTCGTACTTTAAATGGTACGACCAATATTATAACAAATGGTTGCGCATATCGGGAAATATAACTTATGGATTATCAGACGACAGGGTACGTGCCACCGGAAGCATTGCCAAAAAGTTTAACAGTACAAACAGACTTATCTTATCGCTATCGGGAGGAAGCAGAGTGCAACAATTTAACGCCTCGCAACCTATTTCGCTATTAATTAATAGCATTTCTACTTTGTATTTTGAAAGAAATTATATAAAACTATACGAATTAAATTACCTACAGGCTTCATATAGCCAAGAAATTAGCAATGGTATTACGTTTGCTACAAAGCTAAGTTACCAAGACCGAAAGCCACTTTTTAACACCACAAGCTATGTTACATTACCTCAAGAAGATGTTTCATACACGTCTAATAATCCCCTTGCTCCTACTAATTTTGCTACAGCCGGTTTTGAAAAACATTCAATCTACAAATCAAATAGTTCTGTTTTTATTCGGTTTAAACAAAAGTATATGAGTTATCCGGACGGAAAATATTACATTGGTAATTCCGATTATCCAAACCTTTCTTTTTCTGTTGAAAATGGTTTTGGTGCATCAAATTCAAAATACAATTTTACCAAAGTATCGTCAAGAGTTTCTCAAAGCATAGCATTAGGTAACAAAGGAAGGCTTAGGTACAACTTGCATGCCGGAACTTTTATGAATGCTAAAGATATTTCGTTTATAGATTACCAACACTTTATCGGAAACCAAACCCGTGTTGGTACATCTTCAAATTACAGTAATGTATTTAATTTAATGCCCTACTATTTGTTTAGCACTAATAAATCTTATTTTGAAGCACATCTCGAACATAATTTTAAGGGCTGGGTTTTAGGAAAAATCCCTGGTATTAATCGATTAAACTATAATTTGGTTTTAGGAGCTCACTTATTGAGCACAAAAAACAACAAACCGTACACCGAGTTTTCTTTAGGACTTGATAATCTTGGTTTTGGAAAATTTAGATTCTTACGCTTGGATTATGTAATTTCTAATTTTAATGGCAAAACTCAAGGGCATTTTGTTTTTGGATTAAAATTTTTAAGAATGCTTAATTTATAAC
>JALWYP010000438.1 GCA_026992695.1 Flavobacteriaceae bacterium | reverse complement strand
CTCCTTGTCTGGCTGTATTTGTTTAAAAAACAAATAAGCGAATACAGAAAAAACTAAGGTTTGAAAAACAACTAACAAACCTAAAAAAACACCTTGGTTTTTCTCTTTTTTTAAAGAAGAAGAACCGCCAATGGAATTAAATATCCATTGGTTAAAATTATTGGGAAATAAATAACGTAAAAAAGCTAAAAAAACGAAGATGCACACCATAAGTACGGTTATCCAATAATTGTTTGGTATGGTTCGTTCTATAAACTGCATGACAAATGACAGGAACAAAAGTACGGGATTTTTAGGCTTTTCTTCACAGATATTTAATCTAAAATAAAGTACATTTGTCGCAAACTGAATTTTTATGGCATCTGCCTTAGTAATTATACCAACCTATAACGAAATAGATAACATTGCTGCTATTTTAGAAGCTGTTTTTGCTTTACGTGATGATTTTCATGTTTTGGTAGTAGATGATAATTCGCCGGATGGAACAGCTCAAGAAGTTCAAAAATCACAAAAAAAGTATCCTGAAAGGCTATTTTTAGAACAACGAAAAGGAAAAATGGGGTTGGGTACAGCTTATATTCACGGATTTCATTGGGCGTTACAACGTGATTACAACTATGTGTTTGAAATGGATGCCGATTTTTCGCATAACCCAACCGACTTGCCCCGACTTTATAAAGCTTGTACTGAAGAAGGCTATGATGTTGCTATTGGCTCTCGATACATAACCGGTGTAAACGTGGTAAATTGGCCAATGAGCAGGGTGCTTATGTCTTGGTTGGCTTCAAAATATGTGAGGTTTATCACCGGTATGAAAATAGCCGATACCACCGCAGGTTTTGTATGTTATAAAAAAGAAGTATTAGAAACCATAAATCTGGATAAAATTAAATTTGTAGGGTATGGTTTTCAAATAGAAATGAAATTTAAAGCCCACATACACAAATTTAAAATTAAAGAAGTCCCTATTATTTTTACCGACAGAACAAAAGGAACTTCAAAAATGAGCGGCGGAATTTTTTCGGAAGCTGTTTTTGGTGTAATAAAAATGAAATTACGAAGCCTTAAAAAAAAGAACAAATAAATGCGAACCATCCTTATTAAAAATGCAAGAATTGTAAATGAAGGCAACATCTTATTGGGCGATGTTCTTATTGAAGAAGACCGAATTGCCGAGGTTGCTCCGCAAATAAGTGCAAAATCTGCACAAACCAAAGTTATTCAAGCAGATGGGAAGTTTTTACTACCCGGAATGATAGACGACCAAGTGCATTTTAGAGAACCCGGACTTACGCACAAAGCCAACATCGAAACCGAATCTAAGGCAGCCATAGCGGGCGGTATTACTTCGTTTATAGAAATGCCCAATACCCAACCCCAAACAACAACCATCGAAAAGCTGGAAGAAAAATTTGCCATAGCTTCACAAACTGCTTGGGCTAATTACAGCTTTATGTTTGGTGGCACCAATGACAATTTAGATGAAATACTAAAATTACAACCGCAACAAGCCGCCGCTTTAAAATTATTTTTGGGTTCTTCTACCGGAAATATGCTTGTAGATAACCCCAAAGTACTCGAAGAAATATTTAGCAAAGCCAATATTCTAATTTGTGTGCATTGCGAAGATGAAACTACCATTAAAAACAACCTAAAAACTTACAAAGAAAAATATGGCGATGATATACCTATAGAAATGCATCCGCTTATTAGAAGCGAAGAAGCCTGTTATTTATCCTCTTCAAAAGCAGTTGCATTAGCAAAAAAAACAGGAGCAAGATTGCATGTGTTTCATCTTTCAACACAAAAAGAAACGGCACTTTTTTCAAAGAAAATCCCGCTAAAAGACAAAAAAATTACAGCCGAAGTTTGTGTGCATCATCTTTGGTTTACCGACGAAGATTATAAAACCAAAGGCACAAAAATAAAATGGAATCCGGCGGTAAAAACCCAGAAAGACAAAGCCGGATTATGGAAAGCCTTGCTGGAAGACCGCATAGATGTTATTGCTACCGATCACGCACCCCATACCACCGATGAAAAAAATAATGTTTATACCAAAGCTCCTTCAGGAGGTCCGTTAGTGCAACATGCCCTGCCGGCACTCTTAGAAATGTATCATAAAGGGATTATAAGTATTGAAAAATTAGTTGAAAAAACCGCACACAACCCGGCAATATTGTTTCAGATAAAAGACAGAGGATATATTAAAAAAGGGTATAAAGCCGATTTGGTTCTGGTGGATGCAAACGCACCTTGGACGGTTACCAAAGAAAATATCTTATACAAATGCGGTTGGTCGCCTTTTGAAGGAGCTACTTTTAAATCCCGAATTACTCACACCTTTGTAAACGGTATGTTAGCATATAACAATTTTAAATTTACAACAAAGCCAAAAGCGGAACGTTTAACGTTTAACCGATGAATAAATTAATTTTAAATACAATTTGTTTTGCGTTTTTGGCAGTTTCTTGTCAAGATGTAAAATTTCCCGAAAGACCAAAAAATCTCATCGCTAAAGATACCATGACGCTTATTTTTATTGATGCCTATTTGCTAAATGCGTCCCGGAATTTAAACAATCATATTATAAAAAAAAATAAAGTAGCACTCGACTCGCTTATCTATAAAAAATACGGTATCGATAGTTTGCAATTTGCACAAAGTAACGCTTATTATTCGTTGGATAATCCTGTTTATACCCAAATATTAGAAAACGTACAAAGCGAGTTGCAACTACGAAAAGAACGTCTCGACACCTTGTTAAAAAAACATGAAGCCGAAAAGAAAAAGAAAGAAGCAGAGCGAAAACGAAAATTAAAAGATAGTTTTACCTCTGTACGATTACAGGTAAAGCCTAAAAACCAAATTCCGTAATTTTTTATCTTTATCGGTATTGTTTTTTTACCATTAAGGAGTTAAGAAAAAAGAAAACCGCCTAAAAATTACTTTTTAGACGATCTTATTTAACTGCCACTTTATTCATCTTGAATTAAGTTTATTGCTTTACAGTCATTGTACATGTAGTACATCCGTCACAGAAATAGACACAATTGCCTAGTATACAAAATTTATCTTTAGTGCAATTACACCCGTTATTACCAGTACAAGAAATGCTTGGTCCTCTAGTAAAATTAATCAATTGATTATCACTCTCATTGTCAAAATTTGGAACTATTGCTGAAAATGAGATACCCATATATTGAAGAACAACATTCGTTACACTTTCTTCACCTTTATTAGCTATTAAATCTGTGCTATTTTTAAAATCATTTTCGCTAAATGCGAATTTAAAAAAATCGTTTAATTTTTTGTAAACAATCTCTTTAAAAAATATTTCATAGCCTTTGTGTGTTAAATGACCAGATTTTGTAAAATTGTCACCAAGTAAATCGTTCGATTGTGTGTTAACAGTACCGTAAACTCTTTTTATTCCACCCCCACCACTTGGTGTCCCTGTACAAGAGCCGGAACAGCTATTTTGAAGACACCCAAATCCTTCTCTAGGATTGTAAAAAACTTTACACGAATTTTGGGCAGAACAAGTGCAAGAGTAACTCCCTTTACTAGAATAGCTTACACCGTCACGCTCATCGAATAATAAAAATTTAAAATTTGGCGGCAACTCAATATCAATTTGACTTTCTGAAATAAAATTGATTTTTGAGCCTTCAGGTAAAATCAAATCATCTCCCAGTTTAGTTTCTTGCTCTAAAATTGTAAATGATAAATTTTCTTCCACTTCTTTTTGTTGGGTAATTTCTTGATTTTCACAT
>JALWYP010000437.1 GCA_026992695.1 Flavobacteriaceae bacterium | reverse complement strand
AACCCCGGATGTGCTTTTCCTTCACCTACATAAATAATGTTATTTTTTACATCGGTTGCAATAACAAATAATGGTTCTTTAAATCCCCCTACTCCCAGTCCTTTTCGTTGACCGATGGTAAAATAATGTGCGCCTTGATGTTTACCAATTATTTTTCCGTCTTGAACAGAATAAGTAAACTCTTTTGCTAAATAATTGAGTTTATCTTCTTCTGAAGAAAATTGAGGTATCATTATATGATATTCTTTAAAGGTATCTGGAATTAATACAATTGTTCCTTCTTTGGGTTGGAGTTGTTGTTGTAAAAACTCGGGTAGCCGAACTTTACCTATAAAACAAAGCCCTTGAGAATCACGTTTTTCGGCGGTGACTAAGTTTTGTTGCGAGGCTATTTTTCGCACTTCGGGTTTATCCAATTCTCCTATGGGAAAAAGGGTTTTAGAAAGTTGTTCTTGCGAGAGTTGGCAAAGAAAATAAGATTGATCTTTGTTTGCATCTTTTCCGGCTAGTAACCGATAGATTGTTTTTCCGTTTTTTGTAATTTCCTCTTTTCGGCAATAATGACCTGTTGCAACAAAATCGGCTCCTAAATCGAGTGCTATTTTAAGAAATACATCAAACTTGATTTCTCGGTTACAAAGAACATCGGGATTAGGAGTGCGTCCCATTTTGTATTCCCGAAACATATAATCTACAATTTTTTCTTTGTAAATTAAACTTAAATCTACGGTTTGAAACGGAATATCCAATTTTTGAGCAACTAGCATTGCATCGTTACTATCTTCTAACCAAGGACATTCGTCAGAAATAGTTACGCTGTCGTCATGCCAATTTTTCATAAACAGACCAATTACTTCATAACCTTGCTGTTGAAGTAAATATGCGGCAACGCTGGAATCTACACCTCCGCTAAGTCCTATAACGACACGTTTTTTCTTCATTTTCAAAAAAAGGTTAGGTACAAAAGTACTGTTTTAAACAGACTAGGCTCGTGAGTCTTTTTTTAGTTGTGCTAATTTTATAGCTGCAATTGCTGCTTCGGTACCTTTGTTACCGTGCTTCCCTCCACTTCTGTCTATGGCTTGTTGTAGTGTATTGTCGGTAAGTACACAAAATACAACAGGAATAGAACCTAATAAATTTAAATCTTTAATTCCTTGCGATGTAGCGTGGCAAACAAAATCGAAGTGTTTGGTTTCGCCTTGTATTACGCTTCCTATGGTAATAATGGCATCCAACATTTCGTAAGTTTGCATCATTCTTTTGCTTCCGTACACCAATTCAAAACTTCCGGGTACATTCCAACGAACGATATTTTCTTTTATAGCACCACAATCTAATAGGGCATCGAATGCACCTTGAAAAAGTCCTTCGGTAATGTTTGGATTCCATTCTGAAACAACAATCCCAAACCGAAAATTTTTCGCATTTGGGATGTCTGTTTTATCGTAAACCGATAAGTTTTTATTTACGGTTGCCATATTTATTTCATTGCTTCGGCTTGCCCTTCATAAAGAGTTGCTTTAGTAGCTTCAGGTGATTTTGGATAATCGTCTGCAATGGTTTTAAAGTGTTGTAGTGCTACATCGGGTTTGTTTAAACGAAGCGCAATAATACCTGCTTTTAATAAAAATCTGGGAGTAGTTACATCGTTTTTAGACATCGTGGCTGCTTTTTCGTAATACCCCAACGCATCATCTAATTGATTTAGCTGAACAAAAGCATCGCCAATTGCCCCTTTAGACAAAGGTCCTAACATATCGTCATCACTTTTAAAATCATCTAAATATTTTATAGCTTCTTGGTATTTACCCATATTTAAGTATGAAATTCCGGCATAATATTTTGCAAGATTTCCGGCATCAGTTCCACTATATTTATCGGCAATATCAACAAAACCGTATTTTCCATCTGGTCCACCATTTAAAGCCAAATTAAAAAGTGAATCTTTTGCTTCTGTGTTAAGAGCTTGCTCGTAATAGTTTTGAGCTTGATTCATCTCATTAACGGCTTCAATTTCTTTTGGTTCTTGAATAAATTGATTGTACGCCAAATATCCTAAAACACAAATAGCTACAACACCAACTAGTCCTAAAATAATTTTTTGATTTTTTTCTACCCAAGCTTCAGTTTTAGAAGCTGTTTCATCTAATGTATTAAAAACCTCTGCCGTTGTGCTTTCTTCTTCAAGAGCCGCTTTCTTTTCAACTTTAGTTTTAGGTTTATATCCTCTCTTCTTGTACGTTGCCATAATTAAATTGTTAGGATTGCAAAAATAAAATATTTATTAGAATTAAAAAGATAAAATATTCCTTATTTTTCGATAATTTGCAAATTGATTTACTGAAAGTTTATTTTTTAAATTTAAAAGCGTAATTACCTGTATTGTATGGTTTTAGAAACACTTTCATTACTTAACTATAAGAATTTTGAAGCAACTGAATTTGCTTTTGATCCTAAGATTAACTGTTTTGTAGGAAATAATGGTGTGGGAAAAACCAATGTATTGGATAGCATTTATCATTTATCCTTCGGAAAAAGTTATTTTAATCCAATAACTACACAAAATATAAAACACGGAAGCGATTTTTTTGTAATTGAAGGAAATTACCAAACAGAAAATGACCAAGAACGAATTATTGTGAGCGCAAAACGCGGTCAGAAAAAAACAATTAAACGTGGCGGAAAAATTTATGAACGGTTTAGAGACCACATCGGGTTGCTTCCTTTGGTTATTATTTCGCCTGCCGATAGCGATTTAATAACAGAAGGTAGCGATGTAAGAAGAAAATTTATAGACGGTGTAATATCGCAAGGAGATAAGCACTATTTACAACAGTTATTAGATTACAACAAAGTTCTCTCACAACGTAATGCATTGCTTAAGTATTTTGCGTTAAATAACACCTTTAATCAAGATACACTTGCTGTTTATAACGAACAACTTTCGGCGTTAGGAACCCCGATTTTTAACCAACGAAATAAATTTATCAAACAATTTGCGCCTATTTTTAAAGAGCGATACGAGGCTATTAGCAATGCATCTTCCGAAAAAATATCAATCACTTATAAAAGTAGCTTATCAGATTTAGATATGCTAAGTTTATTAAAAGAAGGGCTTGCAAAAGATAAAATTACTCAATACACAAATTTTGGAATTCATAAAGATGATTTACTGTTTAAAATAGATGATTTTCCCATTAAAAAATTTGGCTCGCAAGGACAACAAAAATCGTTATTAATTGCCTTAAAATTGGCGCAATTCGATTTTATTAAAAAACAAAAAAAAGTAACTCCCATTTTACTATTAGACGATATTTTTGATAAACTAGATGAGCAACGCGTTACGCAACTCTTGCATTTGGTAAGAGAGGAAAACTTTGGACAAATATTTATTAGCGATACACATGCCCAACGCACCGAAGATATTGTAAAACAAGTACATAAAACGTATAAAATATTTAAACTATAATGGCTAAAAGACACGGAGAGGGAACAAAAATGAGTGCTATCCTTAAAGATTTTATTACAACAAATCGTCTTGAAAAAGGATTGGACTCGGTTACTATAAAACAAGCTTGGGAAAATGTAATGGGAAAAGCTATTGTAAAATACACAACACAGATTAGGTTGCAAAATGATGTTTTGTATGTGAGTTTAAGCTCGTCTGTCTTACGAGAAGAACTTAGCTACGGAAAAGAAAAAATTATTGCTTATTTAAACGAAGAAGTAGGTAAAAATATAGTTACAAAGTTAATTTTATGCTAACATAAAATT
>JALWYP010000436.1 GCA_026992695.1 Flavobacteriaceae bacterium | reverse complement strand
AATAAAAAAAGGAATGCGTAATTTTTTTATACTTTTATTTTTTGGAAGTTTGTTTTATAGTTGTCAATCTAATATAATTTTAAGTGAAACAAAAACACTTAAAAATGGTTGGGCAAAAAACAATCCGATTGAATTTACTTTTACGCAGCCCGATTCGTTACAAACGTATCAAATTTATTTGCTTGTTAAAAACACCAATGCCTATAAATACAACAATCTTTTTTTAATAGTTTCTATGGAGTTTCCTCACGGTAAAACAATTACAGATACGTTAGAGTACCGTATGGCAAATCCTGACGGCACTTGGTTAGGGACCGGACTGGGAGCCGCAAAAGAAAATAAATTATGGTATAAAGAAAACGTAAGGTTTCCCGAAAAAGGAAATTATAAACTCATCATTCAACAAGCAGTACGCAATAATGGCGAAGTAGACGGCGTTACAAATCTTGAAGGAATTATAGATGTAGGTTATAGTATCGAAAAATTAAATTAGTAAAATTATGTGTAAAACCACATTAAATGGCAAAACAACAAACCTCAAAACGAAAACAACAAGACCCCAATAAAAAATACCGAAAACTCTTTTGGAAGATTCTTGCGGGTGGAATATTGGTTGTTTTTCTTATGTTTTTATTAGCTTCTTGGGGTGTTTTTGGAAGTCTTCCCGACGAAACCAGTCTCGAAAACCCCGAAAAAAATCTTGCTACCGAAATCATTTCAACCGACGGGAAAGTCTTGGGTAAATTTTATAAAGAAAATCGAACGCCCGTACAATACGAAGAATTACCAAAACACCTTGTAGATGCATTAATCGCCACAGAGGATACAAGATTTTATAATCATTCCGGTATTGATGCAAAAGGAACTTTAAGAGCGTTTGCCTTTTTAGGTTCACGAGGAGGAGCCAGTACCATTACGCAACAATTAGCAAAATTGTTTTTTACTGAGAAAGTTTCTAGAAATAAACTTGAAAGAGGTTTTCAAAAAATCAAAGAATGGATTATTGCCACACGTCTCGAAAGGCGTTATACTAAAGAAGAAATTATTACCATGTACTTTAACGAATATGGTTTTGGAAATCAAGCCATTGGCATCGAATCTGCTGCGCACATCTATTTTAATAAAGCACCCAAAGACCTCGACCTTCAAGAATCGGCTATTTTGGTGGGAATGTTTAAAAACTCATCCCTTTACAACCCAAAAAGAAATCCGGAAGGTGTACGAAACCGAAGAAACGTGGTAATAGGACAAATGGAAAAATACGGTTACATTACCGAAGCCCAAAAAGATTCGCTACAAGCACTTCCGTTAAAAATCAATTTTACACCGCAAGGTCACGACGAAGGAATTGCTACCTATTTTAGAGAATACATTCGCTCTTTTATGCACGATTGGATTAAAGAAAATTCGAAAACGGACGGAAGCAGTTACAATATTTACAGCGATGGTTTAAAAATTTACACCACCATCGATTCTCGAATGCAACGTTATGCAGAAAGTGCAGTTGACCAACATATGCGCAATCTTCAAAAAGAATTTGACCTTCAAAATAAAAAGAACAAGACAGCTCCTTTTAGACACGTTACTAAAGAAGAAATTGATAAAATTATTAATTCTGCTATGCGACGGAGCGACCGATGGCGAATTATGAAAAATCAAGGAAAAAGCGATAAAGAAATCATAAAAAGTTTCGATGTTAAAAAACCAATGACTATTTTTTCTTGGTCAGGAAATATAGATACCACAATGACCCCCAGAGATTCAATTCGTTATTACAAGCGATTTTTGCAATCTTCATTAATGTCTATGACTCCTCAAACCGGTGAGGTTAAGGCATGGGTAGGAGGGATTAACTATAAGTTTTTTAAATACGATATGGTTAAAAAAGGAAAACGTCAAATAGGCTCTACCTTTAAGCCTTTTGTGTATGCCACAGCAATAGACCAAATGCATATGTCTCCTTGCGATACACTACCCAATACTCAATATACCATAGAAGCGGGTAAATACGGTTTATTAAAACCTTGGACACCAAAAAATGCCGGAGGAAGCTATGGAGGGATGCTTACTTTAAAAGAAGCCCTGGCAAACTCAGTTAATACTATTACGGCAAGGTTAATAGATAGAGTAGGCCCCAGACCGGTAATCGAATTGGTTAAAAAAATGGGAATAGACACTAAAGATATTCCTCCCGCACCTTCAATAGCACTGGGTACTCCGGATATTTCGCTTTATGAATTAGTCGGTGCATACAGTACTTTTGCTAATCAAGGTGTACATATTAACCCGATTTTAGTAACTCAAATCGAAGACAAAAATGGTACCGTACTGTATCAAAATGTTCCTAAAACGAAAGATGTAATTAGTAAAGAAGTAGCTTATGTAACCTTAAGTCTTATGGAAGGTGTAACCCAATCCGGTTCGGGAAGTAGGTTGCGACATACTTGGCGTAATGATAAAGTTTATAAAAGCGTAGTAACTGGTTATCCGTACGGATTTAAAAACCCCATTGCCGGAAAAACGGGGACTACTCAAAACAACAGCGACGGTTGGTTTATGGGTATTGTCCCTAACTTGGTTACCGGAGTTTGGGTAGGAGGAGAAGATCGATCTGTACATTTTGGAAGCATCGCCTACGGTCAAGGTGCTACAATGGCATTACCTATTTGGGCATTATATATGAAAAAATGTTATGCAGATAAAACGCTAAATGTATCGGACGGAAATTTTAAAAAACCCGGAAAACTTACCATAGAAACCGATTGCTCAAAGTGGAAAGAAGATAATACTGATGATTTTGAAGATGAAGATTTTGATGAATTTGAATAAAAAACATACCAATTATGATAACCAAAACAGTTACTAATGTAGAAGAAGCTTGTAAAGGCGTACAAGATTCAATGACGTTTATGCTTGGAGGCTTTGGCTTAAGCGGAATTCCGGAAAATGCCATTGCGCAACTCGTAAAATTGAATGTAAAAAACCTAACCTGTATCTCAAATAATGCCGGCGTAGATGATTTTGGGTTGGGATTATTGCTTCAAAAAAAACAAATTAAAAAAATGATATCGTCTTATGTAGGTGAAAATGCCGAATTTGAACGACAAATGCTTAGTGGTGAATTGGAAGTAGAACTAATACCGCAAGGAACACTGGCAGCCAGATGCCAAGCCGCCCAAAACGGAATACCCGCGTTTTACACGCCCGCAGGATACGGAACTGAAGTAGCAGAAGGAAAAGAAACACGCGAATTTAACGGAAAAATGCATCTGCTGGAATACGCCTTTAAGGCAGACTTTGCCTTTGTAAAAGCTTGGAAAGGAGATACTGCCGGAAATCTAATTTTTAAAGGAACAGCTCGTAATTTTAACCCCAACATGTGTGGTGCAGCAAAAATAACCATTGCCGAAGTTGAAGAACTGGTTCCTGCCGGAGAACTAGACCCTAACCAAATACATATTCCGGGGATATTCGTACAACGTATATTTCAAGGAAAAACCTACGAAAAACGAATTGAACAACGTACCGTAAGAGATTGTTAAACCAAAACAAATACCATGGCATTAGATAAAACAGGAATCGCAAAACGCATTGCAAAGGAAGTAAAAAACGGCTATTATGTCAATCTGGGGATAGGTATTCCTACCTTGGTTGCTAATTTTGTGCGTAATGATATAGAAGTAGAGTTTCAAAGCGAAAACGGAATTCTAGGAATGGGACCCTTTCCTTGTCGAGGCAAGGAAGACCCCGATTTAATAAATGCCGGAAAGCAAACGATTACCGCATTGCCCGGAGCTTCTTTTTTTGATTCGGCGATGAGTTTTTCTATGATTCGCGGTCAGCACGTAGATTTAACTATTCTTGGTGCTATGGAAGTTTCACAAAATGGCGATATTGCCAACTGGAAGATACCGGGAAAAATGGTTAAAGGAATGGGTGGTGCAATGGATCTCGTTGCCTCGGCAGATAACATAATTGTAGCTATGATGCACACCAATAGAGCCGGAAAATCAAAACTGCTTAAAGAATGCTCACTACCGCTTACCGGTGTAAATTGTGTAAAAAAAATAGTAACCAATCTTGCCGTTTTAGAAATAAAAAACAATTCGTTTCATTTACTTGAGCGAGCTCCAGGGGTTAGTGTTCAAGAAATAAAAGAAGCAACTGAAGGGACTCTGGTTATTTCGGGAGACATTCCGGAAATGACTTTTTAACCCCCTTTCTTTGTAGGAAAAATCAAACCCAAAAACGGGTATTTGTTAAAATTTTATGTATTTCATCGAAAAAATATGTATTTAGTCGTTATTTTAAAATATTTTTTCACATCTTAGCACTCCCAAATTTGAAATAGTAACCTATTTATGAAACGTATTTTTTTATCGGTAAAGACAAGTTTTGAATTTTTAAAAAACATGCTTTACATTGCTAAAAAAGTATTTTTGTTAATGTAATTTCTTTCTAGAAATTAGTTATTTCCCCGAATCTGTCTAATCAGATAAAGGTTAAACCCGTTCTTTGTGAGGTTAGAACGGGTTTTTTTACTCAATCCCTTTCGGTATGGCATCAATTAACTTTTTGGTATATTCTTTTATAGGATGTGCATAAATCTCATCAGCATCACCCAGTTCTTCAATTTTACCGGCATTCATTACTAATAATTGGTCTGCCATAAATTTTACAACTGCCAAATCGTGCGAAATAAAGATGTAGGTAAACCCAAATTCTTCTTTTAGTTTATTTAGTAAATTTAATACCTGTGCTTGTACCGAGATGTCTAAAGCAGACACACTCTCGTCACAAATAATTAATTTAGGCTCTAATGCAATGGTTCGGGCAATTCCTACTCGTTGTCGTTGCCCACCCGACAGTTCATGGGGATAACGATAGTAATACCAAGGGTCTAATCCTACTTTTTCCAATAGTTGTTCTACTTTTTTCTTTCGGTCTTTATTGTTTTTACCTATACCATGTACATTCATAGGTTCGGCTATGGCTTCGCCAATGATTATTCGTGGATTTAAAGAAGCATACGGGTCTTGAAAAATAAGCTGTATCTCTTTTCGCAGGATTCGCATTTCTCTCGGAGTAAGTCGGGTAAGTTCTTTTCCTCTGTATTTTATGCTTCCACTTGTGGCTTTTTCAAGTTGTAAAATGGTTTTTCCTAAGGTAGATTTTCCACACCCCGATTCGCCTACCAAACCAAGAGTTTCGCCCTCGTACACATTAAAACTTACTTGATTAACCGCAGTAAGACGTTTGTTTTTTCCAAAAAAATCAACTTTGGTAATATATTCTTTGGTAAGGTTGGTAACTTCAAGTAAAGGGGCTTTTGTGTATAAATTTTTATGCTTTGCAGCGCGTTGTTGTGACGAAATTTCAACGGGGATAAAACTTTTATCTGAAATAGATGAAATGGTTGGTAACTTTTTTAAACGAATGCCTAACTTGGGTCGAGAAGCCAATAAGGCTTTTGTGTACGATTTTTCAGGGTTTTTAAAAATAGAAGAAACACTACCTTGTTCTACTTTTTCTCCTTGATATAATACCATTACCTCGTCTGCAATTTCGCTAACTAAAGCCAAATCGTGAGAGATAAACAACATACTCATTTGTGTTTCTTGTTGCAATTCTTTTAATAACTGAAGAATTTCTTTCTGTACCGTAACATCTAATGCAGTAGTGGGTTCGTCGGCGATAAGTAATTTGGGTTTACAAGCAATTGCCATCGCAATCATGACCCGTTGCATTTGCCCGCCGCTAATTTGATGCGGATAACTGTTGTAAATAGTTTCAGGTCGAGGTAGTTTTACTTTTTCAAATAATTGTAGCGTTTCTTTTTTTGCTTGAGCACCCGAATAGTTTAAATGTGGCTTCATTATCTCGGATACTTGTTTTCCGCATTTCATAGACGGATTTAATGCACTCATCGGTTCTTGAAAAATCATGGCAATTTTATTGCCCCTGTATTTTCTGAAAGAGGTTTCGTTAAGATGAAGCAGATTAGTTTCTTCAAAAAGTATTTCGCCGGTAATTTGCGTCTTTTTCTTTGGCAACAAACCCATTATTGCTAACGATGTAACCGATTTACCCGAACCCGACTCACCTACAATCCCCAAAATTTTATTTTTCGCTAACGAAAAAGAAACGGGATATATTACTTCCTTAAAGTTTTTTTTAGAACCAAAAGAAATTGAAAGATTCTTAACCGAAAGTAAAGGCACCTGACTCATTATTCAAAAATACAAGATTTCTTACTATCTTTCGGCATTAAAATTCTTTTTAAAATGAAAAAAACTATTTTCCTAATCATTTTTAGCATCGTTCATTTATTTGCTTCGGCACAAACCATTTATGAAGAATTTCCTTCTACCAAATTAGATGAAACCCGAAGATTAAAAATACAATTACCTCGTAATTACGAAGAAAACACAGATAAAGTATATCCTATTATTTTAGTATTGGATGCCGATTATCTTTTTGAACCCGTTGCCGGAAATGTAGATTACTTTAGTTATTGGGAAGATATGCCCGAAAGTATTGTAGTGGGAGTTATGCAAGGAGACGGTCGTTATGACGATTGTGCTTATGACGATACTAATTTTGTTCCGGAAGAGAAAGGAGCCGATTTTTTTGAATTTATAGGGTTAGAACTCATTCCGTATATCGATAACAAATACCGAACAGCAAAATTCATCATAGGTGTAGGACATGATTTTACTGCCAATTTTATAAATTACTATTTATTTAAAGACCCACCGTTGTTTAACGGCTATATAAATTTAAGTCCGGATTTAGCCCCAATGATGGAAACCCGAATTCCCGAGCGAATACCCCAAATACAAACGCAGTTGTTTTATTACCTCGCCACCGGAACCGATGATATTAAAGGAATACGAGAAAGTGTAGAAGCACTTAATCAATCTTTACAACCTTTAAAGAGCAAAACCTTTAATTATTATTATGATAATTTTGAAGGTGCAACACATTATTCGTTGGTAGCTCGCGGAATTCCTACTGCTCTCGAAAAAATATTTGCCGTTTACAGACCCATAAGCAAAAAAGAGTTTAAAGATGTAATTATGAAGTTAGATACACCCATTCATTTATATCTTCAAGAAAAATACCAAACCATAAAAGATTTGTTTGGTTTAAGCAATCCGATTCGAGAAAACGATTTTATTGCCACTTGTACCGCTGCCGAAAAGAAAAAACAATGGGAATCGCTTCGCGAAATTGCTACGCTTGCAAAAAAACAATATCCCGACACGGTTTTAGGCGATTACTATTTGGCGCGGTATTATGAAGAAACCGGACAACCTAAAAAAGCTATGCGAACTTATCAAGCCGCTTACGATAAAGAAGAAGTAGATTTTATAACTACCGATTTAATGTTGGATAGAGCAGATAAAATTAAGGATGATTTCGGGTATTAATAAAGCGAAGCTTTTATAAGTGAATAATTTAATTTACAATTAAAAAACATACTTTGGCAAAAGTAAAAACCACCTTTTTCTGTCAGAACTGCGGCGCACAATTTGCCAAATGGCAAGGGCAGTGTACTTCGTGTAAACAATGGAATACCATTGTGGAAGAAGTGGTGCAAAAAACTGAAAAAAAGGCGTGGAAACCGAACGAGACTTCTTTTTCAAAAATAGCAAAACCACAGCGAATTCAAGATATTTCAACCGTATCGGAAGCCCGTTTGAATACACAAAACAACGAACTAAATCGTGTTCTGGGTGGCGGTTTGGTTCCCGGGTCGGTTGCTTTATTGGGGGGCGAACCCGGTATTGGGAAAAGTACCTTAATGCTTCAAATTGCGTTACAACTTCCGTATAAAACCCTGTATGTTTCGGGAGAAGAAAGCGCACAACAAATTAAAATGCGAGCCGAGCGTATTGCTCCTCATTCAGAAAATTGTCTGGTTTTAACCGAAACAAAAACCCAAAATATTTTTAAAACCATTATAGAACTGCAACCCGATATTGTGGTTATTGATTCTATTCAAACCCTGCATACCGATTATATTGAGAGCAGTCCGGGAAGTATTTCACAAATACGCGAAACTACTTCCGAACTCATAAAATTTGCCAAAGAAACCAATACGCCGGTTATTCTTATCGGGCATATTACCAAAGACGGAAATATTGCAGGACCAAAGATTTTAGAACACATGGTTGATACCGTTTTGCAATTTGAAGGCGATAGAAAT
The DNA here is from genome assembly GCA_026992695.1 of Flavobacteriaceae bacterium. GTDB lineage: Bacteria > Bacteroidota > Bacteroidia > Flavobacteriales > Flavobacteriaceae > Marifrigoribacter. The sequence continues at coordinate 4,156 of JALWYP010000436.1, read as the reverse complement.
CATGTATATCGCATTCTTCGCGCACAAAAAAACCGGTTTGGATCTACTCATGAAATAGGTATTTATGAAATGTTAAGCAACGGACTCCGGGAAGTAAGCAATCCAAGCGAAATCCTTATTTCAAAAAACCAAGACGACCTTAGCGGTACAGCCATTGCCGCAACCTTAGAAGGAATGCGTCCTTTGATGATCGAAATACAAGCCTTGGTAAGCTCTGCCGTTTACGGAACACCCCAACGAAGCGCAACCGGATTTAACAGTAAACGACTCAACATGCTCTTAGCGGTACTGGAAAAACGAGCCGGATTTAAACTGGGAGCAAAAGATGTTTTTTTAAACGTTACCGGAGGAATAACCGTAGATGACCCGGCAATAGATTTGGCGGTAGTTGCTGCCGTACTCTCATCGAACGTAGATATTGCAATTACCAAATCGATGTGTTTTGCCGCAGAAGTTGGATTGGCAGGCGAAGTACGTCCCGTTACCCGAATAGACCAACGAATTACCGAAGCCGAAAAGCTGGGTTATAACACTATTATTATTTCTAAATATTGCAAATTAACCGCTAAAAAACACAATATTCAAATTATAAAAGTTGCCAAAGTACACGATGTAGTAAGGCATTTGTTTGGGTAGGAGGAATAAGTAAGGAAAACGCAATTCTTTCGTCAAAGCGGGTATGAAAAATCTTATTTTAGAAAGTCAAAAAAACCTTTTGGTAGGCGGATTGCTTACCAAAGCCATTACTTACAAAGAATATAGAGAAATGGTGGCACAAAATGTGGCAAACGAAACCAGCTCTGCAAATTATCCTTCGGAAGCGTTATCTAATTATACATTGCTTAATAACAGTCGTATGAAACGGTTGGATAAAACCCTTAAAATTCCGGAGAAAATAAAAGAAAAGTTTGAAAATTTTTCAGGAAATCAAACGTGGTTGGTTCTTACCGAAAGTTGGTGTGGCGATGCAGCGCATTCTATGCCGGTAATGAATAAATTAGCCGAACTTTCTTCAGGAATAATGTTAAAGGTGTTGTATCGTGATAGGAATCTTGATTTAATGCAGCATTTTTTAACAAACGGAAGTATGTCTATTCCCATTTTAATTGTTTTTGATAACGAAAAAGAAATTGTTATAGGACAATGGGGACCTTCTCCTTCGTATGTTTTACAAAAAACAAAAGCATTTAAAGAAAAACATGGAAAACTGACTCCCGAATTTAAAAAAGAAATGCAACTATGGTACAATAAAGATAAAGGACAAACCATAGCTGAAGATTTGTTAAAATTAATTTATAAATAGAATAACATCTCCGGTATAAAGCCGAAGATGTTATTTCAAAATTAAACAAAACACATATTACTCTTTGATAAAGCGTTTTATTAGTATTGTATTTCGAGTTTCAATTTGAATAAAATACAAACCACTACTTAACGAGGAAACATCTATTATTGTATTTTTATCAGATTCACCAGAAATTATTTCTTTTCCGTTTACATCGTAAATAGTGGTACGATTTATTTTTACGGTTAGAGGATAATTTATTTTTATATAGTTATTTGCGGGGTTGGGGTAAACAGTAATTTCATTTTTTAGTAAGGTATCTTCCATACCTAATACTGTTTCAACGGTAAGTTCAAAACTACAAGAACTCTGGTTTCCGTATTCATCTTGAGCAGTAACCACTATGGTATATATCCCGGGAGACAAGTTTGTGCCGGCGGCAGGTGTTTGTGTGTAGGTAATGGTATTGCTGCAATTATCTGTTACTGTAATTTCTCCGGTGTTCCAATAATCGGGAAGCGTGTATTGGTTGGTTGTCTCATCTGCTGTAACCGTTTGATTATTTAAACATACAATTTCAGGCGCAAGAGCATCTACAACAGTTACGGTAGTAGTGCAAGAAACATAATTTCCGTTTATATCGCTGGCAAAAACGGTAACGGTAACCGGATTGCTAGTATCTTCACAAGAAAAATCGGGTACATCTACGGCTAAGGTTTCTACTTGGCAATTATCGGTTACGGATTCGATAAGATCATTTGCCGTAATAGATGCTGTTCCGTTTTGGTCTAATGCTATGGTTAGTTCTTGGCAAACCAAATTGGGAGCCATTGTGTCCACAATTGTGATGGTAGTGGAGCAACTATCTGTATTTCCGTGTGAGTCGGTTGCAGAAAGTGTTGCTTCAAAACTATTTCCCACATCGTTACAAGTAAAAGTTTGCCCTTCAATATCTAATATAAGAGAAATAGGCTCATCTACATCATACGAACCGTTATCGACATTTTGAGCTGTTATTGTTGCGTTTCCGTTTTCATCTAATGCAACATCTATATCTTGGCAAGATACGTGTGGCGGAAAATAAAATGTTTTAAGATTTCCTGCAATTTCGCCGTCTGAGTTTATAGCTTTCCAAGCAGAAATTGCCAAAACACTACCGTCTGCATTTATGGCGTTTATCATCCCGAAGTGGTCTTCTTCTACATTACCACTAAGGGTTTCGGAAACCATTGTTTCTCCCAACTGATTCCAATTTCCGTTTGAAAATTCAAATAATTTGGCGACTCCGGGATTTTCGGTTAAAATCGAACTGCCTGTTCCTACTAAAATTTTTCCACCATCGGTTGTAAAATCAATATCATAACCCATTCTTTCGCCTTCCATAGTTCCTTTTATTTTATTGCCCACTTGTTCCCAAGTAGTCCCGTTGTATTCAAAAATTACAACGTAACCGGTGTTTTCACCATTATCATCGTTTCTTATATCGGAAGTAGCTATTCGGTTTCCGTCTTTGCTCATACCTACTCTTAAACCGTATTGGCTAAATTCTTCGCTTCCGTAAATGGTATTTCCTGTTTGCTCCCAATCGGTTCCGTTCCAATCAAAAACTCGTATGGCACCATATTCTTTCGCATCGGCGGGATTATAAGGGTCTTCTTGATAGCCTCCTATAAGAATACGGTTTCCGTCTCCCGAAATAGCTGCTCCAATTCCGAATAGACTGGCATAAATTCCTTTTAAAGTAGAACCTACCTGTGTCCAAGTTCCCGAAATATATTTAAAAACCTGTGCTTTGCCGGAATTATAATTTCCTACATCGTTGAAAGGAGCGGTTACCAACAAGGTTAAACCGTCGCTACTAAGTTTTGTTTTGGATCCAAACCGTTCCGATGCTTGTTCACCGGAAGTAAGTCTGTCTCCCATTAGCTCCCACTGATTGTTTACTAATTGATAAACCTCTACATATCCGGAATCTGTATAGCCGTTTACTTTACCTCCAATTGCCCCTATTGCCATAATTGTACCCGAAGCATTAAAAGATATATCGATGCCAAACGTAGAGTTTGCTTCTGTAGTAGTATCACCTAATAATTCTTGTCCTACCTGTTGCCAAGTTCCGTTAATAATATCGAAAACTTTTACTCTACCTACAGCAAAACCATTTACTCTATGTTTCGTTTCGGAAACAGCAAGGCGATTTCCTTCAAAATTCAAAGCAGATCTACCAAAAACGGGTACTGAATACGGATAATCGTAGCCTTCATTTATTTCTCCCCATAAAGTATTGCCCAGTTGGGTTTGAGAAAATGAGGTATAAGAAAATAGAAGTACGATACTTAGTAAGATAACTCTTTTCATAAATTTTTGGTTTAATAATTTTAAGGCAAATGTACCGGTATAGTACAGAATAGTGTGGCTCAAATTTGCCAATAACCGGCTCTTTTTTGCCATTGGTGTTAAAGTATTTGAATTTATTGAAAAAATAAAATATGTGAGCCACAAGACTTTAAAGAAAAACTAGTTCTATGAGATATTATTCTTATTTTAGCTTTTAGCCTTACATTATTAATACAGATATGATTAAAAAAGTAATTTGTAAAAAAAGACAGTCCTTTTTTTATTATATTAAAAACAATGTTCTTGTCACATTGCTTTTGGTTGTGTGGGCTTATTTTATTTCACCACTACTTTTTTTAATTTTTTTGGTACTTTTTCTTAATGTTTTAAAAGTGATACATCTATTTGTTAAGAAAAATCTTCTATACTATTATTTTAATTCAGGAGTTACTGTAATGACTCTTTTTATATTTGGTTCTTTTGTTGATTTTCTTTTAACAACTATACTTTTTTTGCTGCGATGAAAAATGTGTT
>JALWYP010000435.1 GCA_026992695.1 Flavobacteriaceae bacterium | reverse complement strand
GTTTACTACCATTTTTCAAAAATGCACGATGAAAGGTGAAGCCCACGAACAATTGCATAATTATTTAAAACCAATGATACCCATTTTTGATGGGCTTGTTTCTAATCAAACCGAAACACGGCAAGAAAATTTAAATAAATTAAAAAAGCATCTTACAACCTACTCAACTTATTTTAACTAATGAAATTAAGTTCAAATAACATACAGAGTTTATGCCTAAAAACAGCTTCAATCCTAGCTTTATTTTTGGGTGTTATGTCTGTTTTTGCAGGCGGGAAAGTACTCCTTCAAATAGACTCCAAAGATTACAATGTTCTTTATTGGTTAGTGGTTTATAATGTAATCTTTGGAGCTATTTCTATTGTTGTTGCCTATCTTATTTGGACACGAATTAGCAAATTTACATACGCCGTTTGGTTTGTATTCTTTTCTCACTTTTTTCTTTCGATATACCTTTTGTTTTTTAACAGTGAAGTAGCTTCAGAAAGTATTAAAGCGATGTTATTTAGAGTCATAACTTGGGTTATTATAGTTGTATTGTCAGTAATTATTCCATTTAAATCATCTAAGAAGTTATGAGTATATCGGTACAACATATTAGTAAATCGTTTAAAGAGGTTACAGCATTAAAAGATATATCTTTTGAAGTAAAAGAAGGAGAACTCTTTGGGCTTATTGGTCCCGACGGAGCAGGTAAAACCACGCTGTTCAGGATTTTAACCACCCTTCTTTTTGCCGATAAAGGAACAGCAACCGTAGCCGGAAACGATGTGGTAGCAGATTATAAACAAATACGAAACAGTGTAGGATATATGCCGGGACGATTTTCATTATACCAAGACCTCACCGTAGAAGAAAATCTTACTTTTTTTGCTACCATTTTTGGAACAACGCTGGAAGAAAACTACGATTTAATTAAAGATATTTATGTACAAATAGAACCCTTTAAAACCCGAAGAGCCGGAAAACTCTCCGGCGGAATGAAACAAAAATTGGCACTGAGTTGTGCCTTAATTCACAAACCCAAGGTGTTATTTCTGGATGAACCCACAACCGGTGTTGATCCAGTTTCCAGAAAAGAATTTTGGGAAATGCTAAAACGCCTTCAAAAAAAAGGAATTACTATTTTGGTTTCTACTCCGTATATGGATGAAGCCGCACTTTGTGATAGAATAGCACTCATACAAGACGGAAAAATTTTGCAAATAGACACACCTGAAACTATCGCAAATCAATTTCCAAAAAAAATCTATGATGTAAAAGCAGACAATATGTATTTACTCATAGAAAGTTTAAAAGAATACTCGCATAACCATAGTGTATATCCTTTTGGCGAGTTTGTACATTATACAGATCAACGAGATGATTTTAAGCCGCAAGAGCTTACAGCATTTTTACAATCTAAAGGATTAAAAAACATATATATAAACACCACCCAAGCCACCATAGAAGATGCTTTTATGGAGCTTGCTAAATAACTATCAATCAATTCTCCTGCAAGGTTTTAAAAACCTTGTAGGTATAAATAGAAGTGGTTTTTGTCTCAAAGTTCTTTTAAGTATAAAAAAATTGAAGGCATAAAAAGTCATTTTGTTAGGTAACTAAAATAGAAAAAAGTTAATTTATGAACAACCAAAACGTTATAGAAGCTCAAAAGTTAACCAAAAAATTTGGCGATTTTACAGCGGTTAATGCCATTTCTTTTAAAGTAAAGAAAGGTGAAATATTTGGTTTTTTGGGAGCTAACGGAGCTGGAAAAACCACAGCGATGAAAATGCTTATCGGAATTTCAAAACCCACATCTGGAGAAGCCAAAGTAGTGGATTATGACGTTTATACCCAACCCGAATTAATTAAAAATAATATTGGGTATATGAGTCAAAAGTTTGCCTTATACGATGACCTTACCGTACGAGAAAACATTACTTTTTTTGGCGGAATTTACGGGTTAAAACGTTCGGAGATTAAACAAAAAGCCGAAGAACTTATTAACGAATTGGGCTTGCATGATGTTGCCAGTGATTTGGTGGGGTCCTTACCCTTGGGGTGGAAACAAAAAATAGCGTTCTCAGTCGCACTATTGCACGAGCCGAAAATTATTTTTTTAGATGAACCAACAGGTGGTGTTGATCCCATTACTCGAAGACAATTCTGGGAAATGATTTACAAAGCAGCACACGAAGGCACAACCGTATTTGTAACCACACATTATATGGATGAAGCCGAATATTGCGACCGTGTTTCCATTATGGTAAACGGTAAAATAGAAGCACTCGACTCGCCAACCGAACTTAAAAAACAGTTTCAGGTAGCGAGTATGAACGATGTATTTTTAAAATTAGCTAGAGGATGAAGTTGCTCTTATTGATAATTAAGCATCCTGCAAGGTTTTAGAAGGAAGAAGCGAAGGCAACCTTGTAGGTTTGAAATTAGAAGATCGAGGAATGAGTTTGTGAGTTTGTGAGTTGTTGGGTTTGTGAGGTTGAGTTATGATTGAAGATTGAATACTGCCAACTGAATACTGAATACTGAAAAAAATGAAACGATTTATAGGATTTATTAAAAAAGAATTTTACCACATCTTTAGAGATAGACGCTCGTTGTTTATTCTTTTTGGGATGCCCATTGCCCAAATTATGTTGTTTGGTTTTGCCATTACCAATGAGATTAACAATGTTGACATTGCTATTTATGATAAGTCTAAAGATGTAACCACACAGCAACTCATTACTAAAATTACGTCTTCAAAATATTTCACCAACAAACAACGCATTCACAATGAAGCCGAAATAGAATCAGTTTTTAAAAAGGGAAAAGTAAAAGCCGTCTTAATTTTTGAAAAAGATTTTGATAAAAAACTAACCAAAGGCCACAATGCAACGGTACAAATTATAACTGATGCCACAGATCCCAATACCGCTAATACCATTAGCAACTATGTAAATTCTATTTTAAAAAATTACCAACAAGAAGAAAACAAAGAAGTAAAATTGGTGTATCAAATTGTACCTCAAACCAGAATGTATTACAACCCCGAACTTAAAAGTGTTTTTATGTTTGTACCAGGAGTAATGACTATTATTTTAATGTTGGTTTCTGCTATGATGACTTCCATTTCCATTACTCGTGAAAAAGAAATGGGAACCATGGAAATACTACTGGTTTCACCCATAAAACCGTACCAAGTTATTATAGGAAAAGTGTTTCCGTATATTTTCTTGTCTATAATCAATGCCGCTGTAATTATTGTATTGAGTATTTTTATTTTTAAAATGCCAGTGGAAGGAAGTTTGCTTTTACTGGGTTTAGAAAGTATTTTGTTTATTATTAACGCACTGTCTTTAGGAATTTTAATTTCAACTATTTCCGAAACACAACAAACAGCGATGATGGTTTCTCTCATGGGATTAATGCTTCCGGTTATTTTACTCTCAGGGTTTATCTTCCCAATAAGTAGTATGCCTTTACCGCTTCAAGCAATTAGTAATATTATACCAGCAAAATGGTTCATCATTATTTTAAAAGCCATTATGCTAAAAGGAGTAGGTATTTCTTTTATATGGAAAGAAACCCTTATAATTTTAGGAATGACCTTGTTTTTTATGGGCTTAAGTATAAAGAAATATAAAATTAGATTAGAATGATGAATCAAAAACATTAAATTAAAAAAAAGAGATAATAATTTATAGAATAATGCTTCTGCATATTCAGAAAAGAAAATGAAAACAATACTATTTATCATACAAAAAGAGTTTAAGCAAATCTTTAGAAATAAAGGAATGCTCC
>JALWYP010000434.1 GCA_026992695.1 Flavobacteriaceae bacterium | reverse complement strand
GTTATTTTTTTCATAATGATTGATTTTATTTTAGGAAACAAAACTAGGTAACCGATACAAAAAAGACATTTCTAAATTTGCCATAATAAAACGGCTCATTTTTGCCATTTTGTTTTAATTGTGCTTAAAAAAAGTATTTTTGTTTAAATTATTTATTTATGTTAAAAATCCACCATATTAGAAATGCCACTATGGTTATTGAAACACAAAACGATGTTATCTTAATCGATCCGATGTTAGGAAAAAAAGGAACTATTCAAAGTTTTACTTATTTAAAATTTAAACCAAAAAGAAATCCTATTGTAGATTTACCTAAACATAGTTTTAACATATTAAATAAAGTTACTCACTGCCTTATTACACACAGGCACCCTGACCATTTGGATAAAGCGGGTATAAAATTTTTAATATCAAAAAACATTCCTATTACTTGTAGTTATAAAGACGCATCCGTTCTAAAAAAATTAAAACTTAACGTAGTACAAGAGTTAAAATACCTAAAGAAATCTCCGTTTCTATCTGGTAGTATCGAAGGAATTCCTGCCAGACACGGATATGATTTAATGGCAAAAATGATGGGAAATGTTATGGGTTTCTTTATCAAACTTCCTCATCAAAAGTCTATCTACATAAGTGCAGATACTATTTATACGCCTGAAGTTGATTGTGTTTTAAAAAATCTCCTTCCAGAAATCAGCGTTTTAGCCTGCGGAACTGCTCAAATGGATTTGCTTAAACCTATTTTAATGACAAAAGAAGATATTATAAAATTTGTAAAAAATGCGCCAAAAAAAGTAATTGCGAACCATATGGAAGCATTGAATCATTGCCCTCTTACAAGAAAAAAACTATTTAGCGAATTAAAAAAAAATCAACTTTCAGGTAAGGTAATCATTCCCGAAGATGGTGAAACATTGTTATTTTAACAAATTAAATTTCCACCTTTATTTCTACCACATATCCTTCATTACTCCTTACATTAAAAACCGTATTGTCTTCAAAAATAAGGTATTGTCCTTTTATTCCTTTTAATATACCTGTGTATTGAGGTGTTTTTTCAAGATTTAATGTTTTTGGTTTTTCCGGATATTTCAAAACCGGAAACCGGATATGAGTTTCTTTATTGTTATCAATAAAATAGGGTTGCGCTTCACTTGGAATAAAAGGTTTTAACTTATCACGCCAGACCAATAAATCTTCGTCTTTTAAATCGTTTTTAAGCATGGCTCGCCAGTTGGTTTTATCACTTACGTATGCTTTTAAGGCAACTTCTGTAATTCCGGCAAGGTATCGGTTGGGAGCTTCCAATATTTCTAATGCTTCATGAGCTCCTTGGTCTATCCATCGGGTTGGGATTTGCTCTTTTCGAGTTACGCCAACCTTTATACTACTACTATTAGCAAGATAAACAATGTGAGGTTGTAATTGTACACGTTTTTCATATTCTAAATCTCGCTCTTCTTGCCCAAGATGGGCTTTACTTAACTCGGGACGTATAACCCAATCTGCAGTTTGAGGTAGTTTATAAAAGCAATCGTAACAATATCCTTGTCTAAAAATTTTTTTATCGGCACCGCACCCTAAGCATTGATAATTTTTAAACCGGATGCTTATCTTTTTATCCAGCAAGTTATTAAGATGTAAAAAATCTGAATCAAAATTTAAAAAATACTGAACCGTATCTAAATTTTCCGTTTTCATTTTTGTTAATACACCTTGGTAATTCATATCTATAAAATTAGTATTTTTATGCCATAAAGATAGTATAAAAGTATGCCAATCGCTATTGTAAATTCTATTGCTTCTTGGTTTTTAAAAAAACGTTACCATCAAATAGAGCTTTTTTTAAAATACCCTAATGAAGTACAACATGAATTGCTTATTAATTTACTTCAAAAAGCAAAAAACACCGAAATTGGTAAAACTTATGATTTTGGTTCTATCACACAATATTCCCAATTTGCCGAACGGCTTCCTATAACTTCTTATGAAGAAAATCAAGAACTATTTGAAAGAGCACGAAAAGGTGAATCTAACATTTTTTGGCCTACTCCTATAAAATGGTTTGCCAAATCCAGTGGTACAACTGCCGGAAGAAGTAAATTTATTCCGGTTAGTCCGGAATCTCTTGAAGACTGCCATTATGCGGCTAGTAAAGATTTATTGTGTTTGTATTTACATAATAATCCCGATTCGCAATTGTTTGTTGGTAAGAGCTTACGGTTGGGGGGCAGTAAAGAATTATACAAAGAAAACGGGACCGTTTTTGGTGATCTTTCGGCTATTTTAATAGATAATATGCCCTTCTGGGCAGAGTTTAGCAGCACACCCAGCAGCGACGTTTCGCTTATGGCAGACTGGGAAACAAAAATGCAAGCCATTGTTAACGAAACAATTAAAGAAAATGTAACCAGTATTGCCGGCGTACCTTCTTGGATGTTGGTACTACTCAATCAGGTTTCAATAACCACCGGAAAAGAAAACTTATTTGATGTTTGGCCTAATGTAGAGGTTTATTTCCACGGAGGTGTAAGTTTTGAGCCTTACCGAGAACAGTATAAAAAACTATTTCCTAAAAATAATTTTAGATACTATGAAATTTACAATGCTTCGGAAGGTTTTTTTGCTATTCAAGATAGAAACGATTCTAACGAATTATTGTTAATGTTAGACTACGGAATTTTTTATGAATTTATTCCTATGGAAACGTATGGCACTCCTAATGAAAAAACAATCCCACTCTCTGAGGTTGAAATTAACAAAAATTATGCTATTATTATCACCAGCAATGCCGGCTTATGGCGATATAAAATTGGAGATACCGTACGATTTACTTCTATTCTTCCCTATCGAATAAAAATTACAGGAAGAACCAAACACCATATAAATGCTTTTGGAGAAGAACTTATAATTGAAAATGCTGAAAGTGCCCTTTCTAGAGCATCCTTACTCACACACAGCGAAATATTAGAGTATACAGCTGCTCCTATTTTTATGAAAGATAAAGAAAAAGGAACGCATGAATGGCTTATTGAATTTAAAACTCTTCCAAATGATTTTAATACTTTTACCCAATTGTTAGATAAATTCTTACAAGAAGAAAACAGCGATTACGAGGCAAAAAGGTATAACAATACTACTTTAAATTTCCCGACCGTCCACGTGGCAAGAAAAAACCTTTTTTACGATTGGTTAAAAAAACATAATAAACTAGGAGGTCAACACAAGATTCCGCGCCTCTCTAACTCAAGAGAATATTTAGAAGAATTATTAGAAATGAATCATTTGTAAAAAAATCCCTTTACATAATCTGAAAAGGGATTTTTTATCCTCTTGTTATGTTATTTACGCTTGCGTTTGTATTCATAGTCCTTACGTTCTAGCTCGTATTGTCTTTTTACGGCTTTTTTAAAATTTGAAAATAACTGTGTTACTGCTTTTTCAACATTTTTGTTTTCTTCAACTAATAATACTTTTTTGCTTTTTAAATTTATCGAAGCACTTACCTTATACAAAGCTGATGATTTATCAAAAATAACTTTCAAGATAAGATCTTTATCGTACTTTTTAAACAATTCGTTGTAATACTCTTGCTTTTCTTTACAAATATTTTTAATTGTTTCGTGGTGGTGTTCTTCAACTTCTTTTATATTTTTAATTTCTAAAGTTACCATATTTATCTATTTTAATTTATTAAGCTGTACACCAAAAAGAATCATCATTACACCTGCAATAAGAATTGGAATTGCTGTTAAATAAACAATGCTTATTACAGCAAATATAGGATTTATTAAT
>JALWYP010000433.1 GCA_026992695.1 Flavobacteriaceae bacterium | reverse complement strand
TATACTAGGAGGATTAGTTGCTACCACATCAATTTCAACAAGGTTAAAATCTTTTTTGATGATTGAACCCTTCGTATCTGTTATCTTAACATTTGGAGGTATTTACATAATGTGGAAGGGTGTAACATGGTTTAAGTATGTGGTTGTTTTTTCGGGTATAGTTATGACACTTGTTTATGTTCTTTCAGTCTTATTAATTTTATTTCAATTAACAAAAAAATCACAATCATCTAATAAAAAGTAGTACATTTGCCTGCAATTAATTACTAACGGTTTTCAATTCTTACAGAAAACAAAATTTAATTGCCATGACTGCACACAACAACAAAATCGTAGGAGAGGGTTTAACGTATGACGATGTACTATTGGTACCGGCATATTCTGAAGTTTTACCCAGGGAGGTTTCTATACAATCTAAGTTTTCTAAAAACATTACCCTTAATGTACCTATTTTGTCAGCTGCAATGGATACCGTTACCGAAAGTGCTATGGCAATGGCAATGGCACGAGAAGGTGGAATAGGTGTTTTGCATAAAAATATGACCATTGCACAACAAGCCAATGAGGTAAGAAAAGTAAAGCGTGCCGAAAGCGGGATGATTCTCGATCCGGTTACGTTGCCTAAAGATGCTACCGTTGGAGATGCGCAAAAAACAATGAAAGAATACAGTATTGGTGGAATTCCTATTACCAATAAGGAAGGAATACTCATAGGAATCGTAACCAACAGAGATTTGCGATTTGAAAAAAATGATGACAAGCCCTTATATGAAGTAATGACATCCAAGAACTTGGTAACCGTAAGTAAGGGAACCTCTTTACAAGAAGCAGAGATTATTTTACAACAAAATAAAATTGAAAAACTTCCGGTGGTTGATGATAACGGAAAGTTATTAGGGCTAATTACCTTTAGAGATATTACCAAAGTAACTCAAAAACCCATAGCTAATAAAGATAGTTATGGTAGATTACGAGTAGCTGCTGCTATAGGAGTAACAGCAGATGCTGTTGAACGCACCCAAGCACTGGTAGAGGCGCAAGTAGATGCAGTTATTATAGATACGGCACACGGACATACCAAAGGAGTGGTAACGGTTTTAAAGCAAATAAAAAAGAATTTTCCGGAATTGGATGTTGTAGTTGGTAATATTGCTACAGCTCAAGCTGCAAAATATTTAGTTAAAGCCGGAGCCGATGCTGTAAAAGTAGGAATAGGACCCGGTTCTATTTGTACAACACGAATTGTTGCCGGAGTAGGCTTTCCACAATTTTCTGCCGTACTAGAAGTTTCAAGTGCCCTTAAAGGAACAGGAATTCCGGTAATTGCCGACGGAGGAGTACGTTATACCGGCGACATTGTAAAAGCTTTAGCAGCCGGAGCAGATTGTGTGATGTTAGGCTCGCTCCTTGCCGGCACCAAAGAATCGCCGGGTGAAACTATTATTTACGAAAGTAGAAAGTTTAAGTCCTATCGTGGGATGGGAAGTGTAGAAGCTATGAAAAAAGGTTCTAAAGATCGGTATTTTCAGGATGTTGAAGACGATATTAAAAAATTAGTTCCCGAGGGTATTGTGGGAAGAGTACCTTATAAAGGCGAGTTGGTTGAAAGTATGACACAGTTTATTGGAGGATTGCGCGCCGGAATGGGATATTGCGGAGCCAAAGATATTTCCACTTTAAAAGATACCGCCAAGTTTGTAAAAATAACGGCTTCCGGAATAAAAGAGAGTCATCCGCATAATGTGACCATTACCAAAGAAGCTCCTAATTATTCGAGGTAATTTACTTTTTATAGTCAATTGTTTTACACCATAATCTAAATTCTAAAATGGCAAAACTCATAAAATTATACAAAGACAATCCCGACCCAAAACGCATAAAAGAGGTTGTAGATGTATTAAAAAATGGCGGACTTGTAATTTACCCCAGCGATACAGTGTATGCTTTAGGTTGCGATATAACTAATAATAAAGCTTTGGAAAAGATTGCCCGAATAAAAGGGGTTAAACTGGATAAGGCAAACTTTTCGTTTGTTTGCAGTGATTTAAGCAACTTGTCTGATTATGTTAAACAAATAGATACACCCACTTTTAAAATTTTAAAGCGAGCCTTACCGGGACCTTATACATTTATATTACCCGGAAATAACAACCTTCCCAAAGTTTTTAAAAAGAAAAAAGAAGTAGGTATTCGTGTGCCGGATAATAAAATTGTACAACTATTAGTGCAAGGATTAGGAAATCCAATCGTTTCTACATCAATAAAGGATGAAGACGAAATCTTAGAATATACCACAGACCCTGAACTTATCTATGAAAAATGGCAAAACTTAGTTGATGTTGTTATAGATGGAGGATATGGTGATAATGTAGCTTCAACCGTAGTAAATTTAACCGGAGAACAACCTCAGGTAATTAGAGAAGGAAAAGGAAGTTTAGAAATTATTTTTTAAAATAAGTAGTTAATAAATTTTCAGCTGCTTCAAAAGGTGTGGAGGTATTATTTTTGATGGCTTTTAGTTGGTTAGCTAGCTCTTTTTTAATTGTTGCATTGTTATAAAAATTATTTTTTAAAGTATTATTAATGGTTTCTAAAAGCCAAAACTTGTTTTGTTGGGTACGTTTTTGAGTAAAGTAACCATTGTTTTTGGTTTGTTTTACATATTCTTGTACCATGTCCCATACCTCTTTTATACCTTGGTTTTTTAGTGCACTGCAGGTAAGCGTTTTTGGAGTCCAACTACTTTCTTTTGCAGGATAAAGGTGTAAAGCTCGGTTAAATTCTGTTTTAGCAAGTTGAGTAGCTTTTAAATTATCGCCATCTGCTTTATTGATAACAATGGCATCTGCCATTTCTATAATACCGCGTTTAATTCCTTGTAATTCATCTCCGGCACCGGCTAATTTTAATAACAAAAAGAAATCGGTCATTGAGTGTACAACGGTCTCGCTTTGTCCTACTCCTACGGTTTCAATGATAATGGTGTCAAAGCCGGCTGCTTCGCACAATACAATTGCTTCTCTTGTTTTTCTGGCAACTCCTCCCAAGGAATCTCCGGATGCAGACGGTCTAATAAAAGCATTTTTTTCTTTTACCAACTCCTGCATTCTTGTTTTGTCTCCAAGAATACTTCCGCCGGATAATGAGCTGCTAGGGTCAATGGCTAATACAGCAACTTTATGACCTCTTTGGGTAAGAAGTTTTCCCAACTGTTCTATAAAAGTACTCTTTCCTACTCCGGGAACTCCGGTAATACCAATACGAACCGATTTGTTACCATTAGGTAAACAACCTTTTATAATAGCTTTTGCTTTTTCTTGGTGCTTAGGGGCTGTGCTTTCTATAATGGTAATGGCTCTGCTTAATGCAGTTTTATTGCCTTTACAAATTTGGCTAACTAAGGTTTTAGCAGAAGGATTTTTTTTTCGGTTTTCTTTGTAATTCTTGGCAACGGCTTTATTTAAAGAAGCAGGTGTAACAATACCTTTCATTTCATGTAATGCACTTTTATTTTTGTTTTTTGACATAGTGTAAAGATACAAAAAAGCCCCAATCTATAAGAAAGGGGCTTTTTACTTTTATTAGATAAACCTAATTATTTTGCATTTTTTGCCAAATAGCGAATTGTTTATCTGTAAGTATTTTTTTAACGGAAGCTACATAGCTTTCATCAAATTTTTTCTTGTTTCCAATTACTTCTTTGCTGTTACTATCTTTTCCTGTAACGTGTTTTTTATAGTTTATTTCTTTTGCAACAATTGCTCTAAACATTGCACGTTGTTGATCACCGTTTAATTCTAATT
>JALWYP010000432.1 GCA_026992695.1 Flavobacteriaceae bacterium | reverse complement strand
TTTATAAAGAGTTAGGAGTTGAATACCTTAGTAAAATTGTTGATATTGAATTAGGAAGAATTTATATGCAACAAAAAAAATACGACTCAGCTTTATTCAAACTCAAAGAAGTAAAAAAATATTTTAAAGAAAACAACAACCCACGTTTTTTGGCTGAATCTAGCAATAGTCTTGGCGATGTGTTTTTAAAACTTCAAAAAATTCCACAATCCATAACAAATAACAAAACTGCCGATAGCCTTTTTAATATCACCAAAGATTCCATAGGTTTACAAAACACAAAGCTCTCCCTAAGCAATGCTTATTTAGCAAATAATAATTTTTCTTTAAGCACCTCTTATGCAAAGGATGCACTTACCATCTCTAAAAACATCAACAATCTTGAAGGACAAAAAAATGCGTATTATCAATTGGCAGAAATTGCAAAAAAACAACAAAACTACAAACTTGCAAACTCTTACTTAGAAAATTACAACACACTTAAAGATAGCTTATTAACCCTAACAAATACCAAAAACCTACAACAACTAGAAACACAATACCAAACAAAACAAAAAGAAAAAGAAATCGCTCTTTTAACAACCGAAAAACAGTTGGCGATACAGCAAAAAAAGAACCAACGTATTTTTCTATTAAGTGCTGTAGCGTTAAGTGCATTAACCGGTTTGTTCTTCTTTTTTCAATACCGAAACCGACAAAAAACAAATAAAAAATTAAAAGAGTTAGATCGAGCAAAATCTACATTCTTTTCAAACATTTCGCATGAGTTTCGTACACCTCTTACCCTTATAAAAGGACCGATTGAAGACCAATTAGAAAGCACCAACCTAAAACCCTCTCTGCGTAAAAACCTCGTAGCTGCAAAAAATAATACCTTGCGTTTAGAAAACTTGGTAGACCAACTTTTATCGCTTTCAAAATTAGAAAGCAACAAACTACAATTACAAATACAACCCGGAAACTTACCCCAGTTTATTTGTTCTTTATCCGAAGCTTTTACTTTTGCCGCTCAAGAAAAGAATATAAAATTTACTTTAAATTGTAATAAAGATGAAAAAGAGGTTCATTGGTTTGACCCCGATGCCATTACAAAAATAATTACCAACCTACTTAGTAATGCTGTAAAGTACACACCCGAAAACAGAAGCATTACCATTACTGCCCAGCCTAAAGGAGACCGTTTTATTTTTACCATTCATAATTCTGGGAGCTATCTTAACCCAGAGGAACAACAACAGGTATTTAATCGGTTTTACCAAACCAGTAGTTTTAACACAGGCACGGGCATAGGGCTCGCTCTTACTAAAGAGCTTACCGAACTTCATAAAGGCACTATATCGGTAAAAAGCAATAAAACACAAGGCACCACATTTATTATTTCTATTCCTATTTCAAAAAACAGCTACGAGGCAAGACAAATAATTTTAGAAGAAGCTGTTCTGCAAGAAAAAACACATTATAGCAACACCCAAGAAAGCATCGATCTAGAAACCATTGCACCTACCGAAGCACCTACCCTACTTATTGTTGAAGACAACCCAGAAATACAAAATTACATTGCTTCTATTTTTGAAAATAGTTTTATAATAATTAAAGCTAACCATGGCGAAGAAGGTATTAAAAGTGCCATAAAAAACATACAGGATATTATCATTAGTGACATTATGATGCCAAATGTAAGCGGTATAGAACTTACCCAACAACTAAAACAGCACGAACTTACTACCCACATACCCATTATTTTATTAACTGCAAAAACCCAAGACCAAGATAAACTTGCAGGTATTACTACCGGAGCAGATGCTTATATTACCAAGCCCTTTAGTTCAAAATTTTTACAGGCTACTGTTGCTAACCTGCTGGAAAACCGCAGAAAAATTCAACAGCGTTTTGCCAAAGAAGTAGTTTTAATTGCTTCGGAAGTAAAAATAACTTCTGCCGATGAAAAATTTATCGAAAAACTACAAAATGTAATAGATACCTCTATAACCAACCCCAATTTTACAATCGAAGAATTTAGCACACAATTGGGAGTAAGCCGTATGCAATTACACCGAAAATTAAAAGCACTAACCGGACTTTCTACAAGTGAATTTATAAAGACAAAACGACTTAAATTGGCTGTGCAAATATTAAAAAAGAAAAGCAGCTCGGTTTCTGAGGTTGGTTATGCCGTAGGCTTCAACGACCCATCTTATTTTACTAAATGTTTTAAACAAGAGTTTGGTTGTTCGCCAAAGGAATATCATTAATTTTTCTTCTTGATATTCATACCTGCCTTAGGTGGAGAAGTATCTTATTGTTCTTTTTTAATTTATTTCCTCTTTGTAACAATTTTACTTGTTTTTGTTAAAAAATACTCCAAAATGTTACAATATTCCATGCTTTGGTTACAATAGTTTTAGTGACTTATAAAATCTCACACTAGATTTACACCAAGATAATATATATAATTATGAGAACAATTTTTACATTTATTTTGGTGGTAATTTTTAGCCTAACGACTTTTGCACAAGATAAGATTTATGTGCATACAGCAACTGCTGCAAACATCCTCACCTTTATTACTTATTTAGATCATCCAGATTTAAATAACAACCCTGGAGCAGGTGTTGTTTTTTCTCATGTCTCTAATCCAAATGGAGCACCAACACAGAACAACAATCATATAGACGGATTAGCTTATGATGGATCAGTAAACAAATGGGCTATCATTAATGAAGATTTGGCAACTATTCAAGAAGGAGCACAATATTTTATATATATTGCTTTTATACCCAGCCAAGTTATTACTCATATTGCATCAACTGCAAATGAACATCCTTCTGGAGCCTATTATTCTGTTATTGATGATCCTAATTTTAATAATAATAATCCAGGACCGTTTGCAATTATGTCTAATTACAGTACTGTTTCTGCAAATAACCATAATTATGGTTTTTGGTATGATTCAACTATAGAAAGAAGGGTAATCTTTTCTGAAGATGGTGCAGACATACCCTTAAATACCGGCTTTAAAATTTTAAAATCTACAGTAGGTGCCATTACTAGTTTTACACATCAAGCAACAGCTTCAAATACCAATGGGATAACAACAACAATCAATAACTCAGATTTGAACAATAACCCAAATGCTACTTTTGTGTTTTCTCATTATTGGGGAGTACTAGGTCCAAGTTCTGAAGTAAGTTTAGACTCAAAATTTAGTGCTTGGTATAATACAACAGAAAATAGATGGATGATATATTCAGAAGATGCTTCAAATATTCCTTTAGGTATAGCATTTGATATAATTGTTGCAGAACAAGAAGTGTTAGGTGTAAATGATATCTCACAAGATGTTAGGTTTAGTATTTATCCCAATCCGGCAACCGATATTGTAAAAATAAGTTCAAAACAAAATCAAACCGTTACAGATGTAGCTATTTATAATATTTTGGGACAAAAAACAGTTTCTTTTAATAACCAAGAAGGACTCTCAGAAATTAGTGTAAAAGAACTAAACGCAGGTGTTTATTTATTAAATATTAAAGACATAAACGGAAATATTGGTAGTATCAAATTAATTAAGAAATAATTTTTTATACTACCTTAAATCCGCAAGTATGTTCGTTACGAAAGGTCAAAATGTTTATCAACATTGGTGTAGCCTGCCTGGATTGGCAGACAGGAACAGGAAAAAGCAACACAAACATAGCATAGTTTATGGTGAGTAGGTTTTTAAGAGCATTGCCAATAGTGGCGTTTGGATTTGTAGTAGAAGATATTTTCGGAATTTAGGTACTAATTAACTAACAAATGTTTAAACCGGAGT
>JALWYP010000431.1 GCA_026992695.1 Flavobacteriaceae bacterium | reverse complement strand
CCAAAATAAATTAGAATATTTTTTTCTGTATCAAGGCGAAAAACACAGTTATAGCCGTAGCTACAACGAGTATTTTTAACGAAGATACAGGTAAAAAGAAACGATTTATTGGACTAATATATAGTTGTTTTTGGTATTAGCCTTCAAAGGTAAATGCACTACGCTTTTGGTTTCAAAAAACGTTTCTTCAAAATAATTGGAAAGCGGATATATAGTAGCTTTTGGAAAAGGTTTTAATTCCTGAGTTAAATCGCCTCCTTTAAGATATAAAATTCCGTTTTTTAAAGTGTGGGTGTTTTTTTTGGCGATTTTATATTTTACCCAACGATGAAAAGTTTCCATTTGTGCAACTGCCCTGCTAACGATAAAATCAAATCTTTCGTCTATATCTTCAACACGCGAATGCGATGCATTTACATTTTTTAATTGTAATCCTTGCACGACTTCTTCTACCACTTTAATTTTCTTCCCGATACTGTCTACCAGATGAAATTGTGTTTCGGGAAAAAGAATAGCCAGCGGAATACCGGGAAAACCGCCTCCCGTTCCAACATCCAGTACTCTTGCTTGTGGCATAAACGGCATCACTTTGGCTATCCCTAACGAATGAAGTACATGGCGGAGGTATAACTCATCTATATCTTTACGAGAAACCACATTTATTTTTAAGTTCCAATCTTGGTATAATGTGTTTAAGAGTAAAAACTGTTGTTTTTGGGTTTCAGAAATAGAGGGAAAGTAGTGAAGTATTTTATTCATTGTGCAGGTAATCTTCAACAAAAATACACTTTCGGAATAATTTAATAAGATTAATATCACAAAATATACTAAAAAAAATTGTTTCTTAGTATTTACTATGTATTTTAGCAGTAAATTACAAATCCCCCTAAAATTAGTACCAGTGGAAACGCAACAAGTCACTTTTTCAAGAACAGATACCGAAAAATTTTTCAGAACCCTTAATAAACGCATCAATTCATATTTTAAAGAAAACAAACTTCCTAAAACCGGAAACTGGAAATTATATACAAAAGCCATTATCATGTTTTCGCTTTTTGTTGTTCCTTTAGTGCTTATACTTACCGTATCGATGCCTCAATGGGCTCTTTTATTATTAACCATAGTAATAGGAATAGGTATGGCTGGTGTAGGAATGAACGTCATGCACGATGCCAATCACGAATCTTTTTCGAGTAAAAAATGGGTAAATAAATTGATGGGAAGTAGTATTTATATTCTTGCCGGAAATGTATATAACTGGAAAGTACAACACAATGTATTACACCATACTTATACAAACGTTCCCGGATTAGACGAGGATATTGAAGCCGGAAGAATTATACGCTTTAGTAAGCATGCTAAATGGTTTAAAATACATAGATTTCAAAAATATTATGCGTTTATTTTGTACGGGCTTCTTACCATAAATTGGGCAATTACAACCGATTTTAAACAAATGCACTCGTATTTAAAAAGAAAACTCTCTTACGGAAAATTTCCAAATCCTAAAAAGGAATGGACGGTGTTAATTATCACTAAAATCATTTATTATTTTACGTGGCTTGTATTACCTATTTTGGTTTTGGATATTGCTTGGTGGAAAGTACTTATTGGTTTTTTTGTGATGCATTATACTGCCGGAATTATTTTAAGTGTGGTTTTTCAATTAGCACATGTAGTACCCAATACAGAGATGCCTTTACCGGACAAAGATGGAAAACTGCAACATACTTGGGCAATTCATCAGTTTTATACAACATCTAATTTTGCGCCAAAAAACAAATTTATTTCGTGGTATACGGGTGGATTAAATCACCAAGTAGAACACCATGTTTTTCCGCATATTTCACATATTCATTACGGAAAAATCTCCAAAATTGTTAAACAAACTGCAAAGGAATTTAAACTTCCTTACAACGAGTATAAAACCACGCGAAAAGCTATTTTAGAACATTATAGACAATTAAAAGAATTAGGAAAAAAACCTAATTATAGTATGTAATTTTATGAAGCAACAACTTTCTAATCGCATTAATGCTATGGCAACATCTGCAACTTTAGAGATGGCAGCCAAGGCTAGAGAATTGCGAAACCAAGGAAACGATATTATTGGATTAAGCTTGGGCGAACCCGATTTTCCGGTACCAGATTTTGTAAAAGAAGCTGCTAAAAAAGCAATTTACGAAAATTATCATTCCTACACACCGGTAGATGGTTATGCAGATTTAAAACAAGCCATCATAACAAAGTTTAAACGCGACAATAACCTTACCTATACTTCTGAGCAAATTGTTGTTTCAACCGGAGCAAAACAATCGTTGGCAAATTTGGCAATGGTATTATTAAATGAAGGCGATGAGGTATTGCTTCCTGCTCCCTATTGGGTAAGCTATAGCGATATTAGTAAATTAGCAGGAGGCGTTCCAGTTGAAATACCCACAAGTATTGAAACCGATTTTAAAATTACACCCCAAGCATTAGAGGCTGCAATCTCACCCAAAACCAAAATGATGATTTATAGTTCACCTTGTAATCCCAGTGGCTCGGTTTATACACAAGAAGAACTTCGAGCATTGGCAGATGTTTTGGTAAAATACCCTGCTATTATTGTAGTTAGTGATGAAATTTACGAACACATAAATTTTACTAAAAACCACGCATCTATAGCAACTTTTGCAGATATGTATGACCGTACCGTTGTGGTAAATGGTGTTTCAAAAGCTTATTCAATGACCGGTTGGCGAATAGGTTATATTGGGGCTCCCGCTTATATTGCCAGAGCTTGTACTAAAATGCAAGGGCAAATTACAAGCGGAGCAAATTGTATTGCACAACGCGCTACCATTACAGCTTTAGAAAATCCGCCTAGTAAAATACAATATATGGTAGATGCTTTTAAAGAGCGTCGCAAGTTAATATTAAATTTATTGTCTGAAATACCCGGTTTTAAAACCAACGAACCGCAAGGAGCATTTTATGTTTTTCCCGATGTGTCTTCATTTTTTGGAAAAACACTAAACGGTACACTCATAAATAACGCATCCCATTTTGCTATGTATCTTCTTGAAAAAGCGCAAGTAGCAACCGTTACCGGAGAAGCTTTTGGCAATCCTAATTGTATAAGAATATCGTATGCCGCTTCAGAAAAAGATATTGTAGAAGCTTTAAAAAGAATTAAAAAAGCGGTTACATAATCATCAAATTTTGGTTTTTTAAATGAAGAAGACAGAAGAACTTTCAAATCGTTTTACGGAAGTGATGCTAAACGGAAGATGGATTGCTAACACCAATTTTAAAGAAGCATTACAATCTGTAGATTGGCATCAAGCCAATAAAAAGGTGAAAAACCTAAACACCATTTATTTGTTAACCAAGCATATTAATTATTATATCAATGGCATTATTGCTGTTTTTGAAGGAGGAGAATTAGAAATTAGGGACAAATATAGTTTCTATTTTTTACCGCTTACATCTTCAAATCAATGGGAAGATATTAAAGAAGAGTTAATAAAAAATTCTGAAAAATTTTCACATTACGTAAAAAAAATATCTGAAAGACAATTGCAACAACCCTTTGTTGATAAAAAATACGGTAGCTATCAACGAAATATTGAGGCTATGATAGAACATAGTTATTATCATTTGGGTCAGATTTCCCTTCTAAAAAAACTTACTGAAAAGTAAAATTAATAAACACACCTCTAGATTTTAGGCTACTAATATTACCTGTCCAAGGGCTATTGGGGTTTTTATCGGGCACCAACTCGTCTGAAGTTGCAAAAACACCTCTAATTGAAGGCGTAAACTTAAAGAAGAATAAATAAAAATCGATACCAAATCCTAACT
>JALWYP010000430.1 GCA_026992695.1 Flavobacteriaceae bacterium | reverse complement strand
AAAATAGACTACAAATGTATAAATCTATACAGAATCTATCTTATTTTTTCTTGATTCTTTTTAACAACCTGCATACCTTGCAATAAATTTTAAAAAATGATTATTCTTTCTGCCAAGCAACTTTATGAAGCCGATGCATTTACTATAAAAAAGCAAAATATTTCATCTACACAATTAATGGAACGTGCCGGCGAGCAAGTGTATAATTGGTTGGCTCCTCAATTAGGCAATCCCGATACGCCAATAAAAATATTTTGTGGCATTGGAAACAATGGAGGAGATGGTTTGGTGATAGGAAGATTGCTAATTGAAAATGGATTTAATGTAACCCTTTATATTGTTAATTTTACCGATAAACGATCTAATGATTTTTTGGTTAATTATGATCGAATAAAAAACACGACAAACAATTGGCCTAAAATTCTTAAATCGGATGAGGATTTTCCCGAAATTAATCCGGAAGATATTATTATAGATGCTATTTTTGGGATAGGACTTAATCGTCCACCTTCCGGTTGGGTGAAAAGATTAATTAAATATATTAATGAAAAACCTGCCTATAAAATAGCTGTCGATATTCCCAGCGGATTGTATGCCGATAAACCTGTCGAAGATTTTGAAGCGGTGTTAAAAGCAAATTATACCTTAACTTTTACAACACCTAAATTATCCTTTTTTTTACCCGAAACAGGTAATTTTGTCCCTTTTTATGCACTATTGGATATTGGATTGGACTTTGAATTTATTACATCACAAAAGCCATTGGCTATACTTTTTTCAAAAAACCAAGCTAAAGAAATGTTACGTGGTCGAAACAAGTTTTCGCATAAAGGAGATTATGGGCACTCGTTACTTGTAGGAGGAAGTTACGGAAAAATAGGAGCGACTGTTCTAGTCTCGCGAGCCGCATTAAAATCGGGAGCCGGATTGGTAACAGCGTACATTCCTAAATGCGGTTATATGGTTATGCAAACTTCTATTCCGGAGGTTATGGTACAAACTGACGAAAATCAAAATTACCTAACCAATATACAACCCGATGTTACCCCAGACGTAATAGGGATAGGAGTTGGAATGGGGTTTAATAAGGTAACGGTTTCAGCTTTTAAAAAATTGTTGGAAAACCATAAAAAGCCTATGGTTATTGATGCAGATGCAATTACGATACTTGCTAAAAACAAATCTTTTTTAAAATTGGTTCCTAAAGATAGTATTCTTACACCGCATCCCGGCGAGTTAAAGAGATTAATAGGTGATTGGAAAAACGATTATGATAAAATTAAAAAATCGCAAGCTTTAGCAAAAAAGTATAATCTCATAATAGTAATAAAAGGAGCTTACACAGCTATAATTACTCCTGAAATAATGTTTATAAATACCTCAGGAAATCCGGGTATGGCTACAGCTGGAAGCGGTGATGTATTAACAGGTATTATAACCGGATTGTTGTCTCAAGGGTATTTTTCGTTAGAAGCAGCCTTGCTAGGCGTTTATCTTCATGGTCTGGCAGGTGATTTAGCTGTGGAAAAAACCAATCTTTTTTCGCTACTATCTTCAGAAATTATTGATTATATTGGAGAAGCTTATCGGTTTATTATTGAAGAAGAGAGTGATAAATCTGTTGAAGAAGTAGATGATTAATAAAAATTATTTATTGAAATCACATTACGCTTGACATCTTTATAATATAGCTGATAATGATAACGCCTACCGTTAAAAAAATAAGACCTAGTTTTACTTTATTATCATGTTTAAATTTCACAAATAAATTAAAAACAAGAAAAATAAGTAGCAACAGCATAGGGTAAATCGCAGGATACATTTTAAATGCACCTATAAAATCCCCTTTAAGTAGAAGGGCTATGGAACGTTGCGTTCCACAGCCCGGGCATTCTACTCCAAATATTTTTTTGTTAACACAAGTTAACATATAGTCCTTAAGACCATCTATTGCCATATTAATTGTGGATAATCATTTTATAATCAATCCCAACATTATCCTGTGTGGTAAGTTTAACTAAATAAACTCCGTCACTTAAATTTCCGGTAGGGAAAGTAAACTTCTTGCTATCACCTACATTATCCTGACTAAATACTAATTTACCAGACATATCAAAAAATTGTGCACTTACAATATTATATCCTTTAGGGTTGGTAACTTCTAATTGTTTAGCAGGATTATTTTGGAAGAAATCTACTGATTCAAGAATTTTATTAGTTTCTCTTGTTCCTTCCGATTCGTTCATTGTAGTTCGTTGGTCTCTAAATACAATGAAAAATCTATTATCATAATCTCCTGCCGGAAGATTATAAACAGCTTCTTCTCCATAGGTTATTTCTTGGAAGGTGTCTTCAACTTTGTCCCAAATAAATGCGTGTTTATCAAAATTGATTGTTTCGATGCTTTCAACCATAAATTTAAATTGGCTGAGAAGTTTAAAAGCAATAGGAATTTGTTTTGTAATTTCAAAGGGAACAGTTTCAATAATATATTTTTTTCTATCATTATCATTCCCTATTGGGAAATAGCTTTCTGACCCAGCATCCATAGGGTGCAATGCATCCATTCCATGGTCATAACCATCGGTTGCATCATCATTAAATAATAAAACCATTTCTCTAGAGTGAGATTCGCCAAATACAGTTACCAATCTAATCTGTGGCCAATAATCATCAAGATTTTGACTATTATCAATTGTAATTACACTTCCAGGGGTACTTCCGTTGTTAGAAGATAAGCTTCCATTATTTTCGGGATTTCTGAATTCAGAAAGGTTGGCTGCACCTTCTTTCACAAACACACGCATCGAGTTATCTATGGTGGCATTTCCTGCGGTCACTCCATCACCCACTAATAAAAATCCTTGTCCAACAGGAGAATATCTTCTTTGAGGATATGGTGTTGGTTCTGCAGTACAACCTGGATATTGATTTCCGGCAGAATCCCATCTACATAAACTTGCAGCAGTATACGTGCCTGCAGCACCACCGGCAGGAACCCAAGTACCATAACCAAATCTTGCTGCAGAATAATAGTGCGAATTTATGGTTCGGTTTTGTACCCAAAAGCGAATAGAATTTACGGCGGCATTATTGTTAACAACCATTGCTAGGTCTAATGCACTGGGGTATGGATTACCGGATAATGTCCAATATGCATTACCATTAGAGTCAAATCCGGTGCCAATTGGGATAGTAAAACTACCGTTATTGGGTCTTCCTCTAAAGTCATAATTTTGATCGTGGTTGGTTGTTCCAACTCCCTTCATAATAAAACCAAATCCGGCACCTACGTTATTTCCGGTACCAAGTGCTATATAATGACTTTCTGCTTCGGTACCAGGTACATCGTGTTTGTATAGCCAACGAGTAGAAATTGTTAGTGGAGTTTGAATACCATTATAAGCTGTTGTAGTTGCTGCTACGGTAGATTGTGTTACTCCTTGCACATCAAACACCCTGCTTATGCCAAAATTAGTATTTCCGGCAGCTCCGGCAGGATTTCCTACAGGTGAACACCAATAAGTATAATCCCAAGAATCATCATCGGGTGCATTTTGGTAAACAGATAATAAACCTGTTCCGTCATTATTTGAAGCTGAAGCACCTTGAATTAATTGCCCGTCGTTTCGTAAATAAATACTGGCAACTGTAGCTGCATTATTTGTGTTTTGAACTAAATTAACATCTTGCTCAACAAATAGAACTTCATCGCTGACATAAATATAAGAATCTGTACTTGTTGTTGCGTTTGGGGTAACGTACAATTGTGAAAAAGAAACAGCCGTCGTAAAAGACAAAGCCAAAAGTAGTAGGTTTTTCATAATTTTCAATTTTATAGAGAATGAGTTTTGGGTAGAATTTTCTTTATTTTG
>JALWYP010000429.1 GCA_026992695.1 Flavobacteriaceae bacterium | reverse complement strand
GAATATTGTATTTACTTTTCTAAAAAACATCGTGCAAAAGTAGTGAATTAAACGGGATTATAAAAACTTTATTTTTGATGCATTCAAGTATTGAACAGCAACCAACCAATCATAAAATTTATTGTTTTCCCAAAGTGAAACTTTTTTTTATTTAGGCGAAGATAATCAGCTTTAATTTAAAGGTGTTTTTTTTTCGAAATATTTAACTAAAAACTACATCAATTTAACAAAATCTTCAATTTTTTGTTGTAGTGTTTTACTCGCCGAAACCAAAGGAAGGCGAACTACATTGTTACAAATTCCTTTTGCTTTAAAAACTGCTTTAATTCCTGCCGGGTTTCCTTCTTGAAAAATATAATCGATGCAAGGAGCCAACTGGTAATGAATAGCATAGGCTTCATTTACTTTGTGCTGCAAACCCAATTGCACCATGACTGAAAATTGTTTAGGAAAACCTTCTCCTATAACAGAGATAACACCTGCTCCTCCGGCTAAAACCATTGGTAAAGTAATCATATCATCGCCCGAAATAACTAAAAAATCATCGGGGGTTTCATTTATAAGCTTCATTGCTTGAACAATATCGCCGGCAGCTTCTTTTATTGCAACTATGTTTTTAAAATCAGTTGCCAGTCTAACTACGGTTTCTACAGCAATATTAGAAGCGGTACGCCCCGGTACGTTGTATAAAATAATAGGTTTAGGTGAAACGCTAGCGATTCTTGAAAAGTGCTGATAAATACCCTCTTGTGTAGGCTTATTATAATACGGTGACACCGAAAGCACAGCGGTAAATGCCGATAAATCGGTTTGACGAATCGCTTCTACAACAGCATTTGTATTATTTCCTCCTATTCCTAATACTAAAGGAAGTCTTCCGGCATTTTCAGATACGATGGTATTAATAACCAACTGTTTTTCTTGTTTGCTTAATGTAGCACTCTCGGCAGTAGTTCCTAGCACAACCAAATAATTTATCCCGTTTTCAATGTTGTAATTCACAACTCGTTTAAGAGCTTCTACATCTACCGAGTAGTCTTCATTAAAAGGTGTAATAAGGGCTACACCGGTGCCTATTAATTCTTTCATCATAATTTATTTAATACGATTAAATATTTTTTTAGTTCGGTTATAAAAATTTCTTTTTCAGAAGGGGAAACTTGAATAATTAAATCAAACAATTTTTCATCGGCATTTTTAAAACCTACTTTAAATTTAGCTTTGCTTTGCGAAATCATCCAATCCAAATATGAGTTTTTTCCGGAATATACACCTACCAACATATCAAAATCTTGGTTTAAAAAATTTTGAGCTTGTGTATTATGCAAATCGCCTTTCCAACCAAAATCTTTATTTGTTATTTGATTGACTTCTTGCACTGTATTTTTTAAAGGTTTTGCTTTATAGGTAAGGGTAGAAATGTTTTTAGCCGAAACCTTAAAGAAATCGGTAAATTCATTAGGCATTATAAAGTTTCCATAAAACTTTTCATCCATTAGCAAACCTATAGTTTTAAGCACCGAATTTCGGTTGGAAACATTTCGTTTAGTAACATTTTTAAGTGTTCTTTTTTGTAATGTTTTTTCTTTTATTATCTTCAACATCGCATTCGTTTCGGTTTAAAAATACAATTTAATAAGTGCTTTAATCAAATGGTATTTGTTTTCATCTGCAAAAATTCTTCTTCCGAAATAATAGGGATATTCAGGGTTTCGGCTTTTGCTTTTTTACTGGGTCCCATATTCTCTCCGGCAACAATATGAGTTGTTTTTTTTGAAATGGAAGAAGCTACTTTTCCGCCGTTAGTTTCGATTAACTTTTTTAATTCGTTTCTGGATATTTTATGAAAAACACCGGAAACCACAAAGGTTTTTCCTTGTAAAATAGTAGTTTGTCCCTTTAATTCTTCTTCCGAAATTTTTAACTGAACTCCTGCGTTTTTAAGTCGTTCAATTAGTTTTAAATTAATTGGGTTTTGAAAGAAACTCACCACGCTTTTAGCAATTGTTTCGCCTATATCATCCACCTTCACCAATTCTTCTTCCGAAACATTCTGTAAAGCATCGATACTCTTGTAATGACGTGCCAGTTTTTTGGCAACAGTTTCGCCTACGTGCCGTATTCCAAGAGCAAAAAGAACCCGTTCAAACGGAATATTTTTAGATTTTTCTATTCCTTGCAATAAATTTTCAACACTCTTTTTTGCCATTCGTTCCAACGGAAGCAATTGTTCTTTTTTAAGATTGTATAAATCGGCATAGTTGGTTATTAGTTTTTCGTTAACCAATTGGGCAACGGTTTCGTCTCCCAAACCGTCTATATCCATTGCTTTTCGGCTAATAAAGTGTTGTATTCTTCCTATAATCTGAGGCGGACAACCATACGAATTAGGGCAATAATGTTGTGCTTCTCCTTCCTTGCGTATGAGCGGTGTGTTACATTCCGGACAGTTTGTAATGTATTCGGTAGGTTTAGAATTTGGTGGTCGTTTAGTTAAATCTACACCTACAATTTTAGGAATAATTTCACCTCCTTTTTCTACAAAAACCGTATCGCCTTCGCGCACATCCAATTTTTTAATTTGATCGGCGTTGTGTAGCGATGCACGTTTAACGATAGTGCCTGCCAACGCAACCGGCTTTAAATTGGCTACGGGAGTTATGGCTCCGGTACGCCCAACTTGGTAGGTGATTTTTTCTAACAAAGTAGCTGCCCTTTCGGCTTTAAACTTATAAGCTATTGCCCAACGTGGTGCTTTAGCGGTATAACCCAACTCTTCTTGTTGTTGCAGGTTGTTTACTTTAATTACCACGCCGTCGGTTTCGTAAGGTAAGTTATGGCGGTGTACATCCCAGTAGTTTATAAACTCCATAACCTCTTCCATAGTGTCGGCTAGTTTTGCAACGTCGGGTACTTTAAAACCCCATTCTCTCGCTTTTTTTAGACTTTCAAATTGCGTAGAAACAGGTAATTTTTCGGCAA
This sequence comes from Flavobacteriaceae bacterium, assembly GCA_026992695.1. Classification (GTDB taxonomy): domain Bacteria; phylum Bacteroidota; class Bacteroidia; order Flavobacteriales; family Flavobacteriaceae; genus Marifrigoribacter. The sequence goes on along the minus strand of JALWYP010000429.1, from coordinate 898 downwards.
CTAAGGCATAGATTAAACAATCTAAAGGTCGCTTTGCTACTTCTGCACTATCTTGTAATTTTAAACTTCCGGAAGCTGTGTTTCGGGGGTTTTTAAAGGGTTCTTCTCCTATGTCCTCCCGCTCTTCATTCATTTTTATAAAATCGCTTATAGGAATAATAATTTCACCCCTTGCATCAAACCGGTTAGGGAAATCGTTTCCTTTTAAAACCAAAGGAACCGAACGAATGGTTTTAATGTTAACGGTTACATCGTCTCCTTGTATTCCATCACCTCGTGTTACTGCTCTAAGAAGTTTTCCGTCTTGGTAGGTAATACTAATAGAAGCTCCATCGTATTTTAACTCGCAGGTGTAGTTTAAATCACCATCAACTAATTTTTTAATTCGTTTTTCCCAATCTAATAAATCTTCTAAGGAGTAGGAATTATCCAACGAATACATTCTAAAATCATGTACTACGGTGTTAAAATTCTTGGTTACATCACCACCTACTCGAAGTGTGGGTGAATTTGGGTCGTAAAATTCGGGATGCTTTTCTTCCAGTAATTGTAGTTTCTTCAGTTTTTGGTCAAACTCGTAGTCTGAAATAATTGGATCATTTAGCACATAATAACGGTAATTGTGTTCTCTTAGTTCGCTACGGAGTTGTTCTATTTCTTGTTTTACATCCATAAAGGCAAAAGTAAAAAATAAACCTTATTTGCAATAGCTGCAAACGAGGTTTACCATACTTTTTATAAACAAATTGTAATTTAACCCGAAAAATTCACGGAATTTTTAAACACTAAGTACTGCCAACAAATTTGTGCATTTTAAAACACCCAAATTTGAGGCATTTCTAAGTCGGGGTTTCCCTCATTCCCCCTTTGTCCATATCAGATTCATATAATTCACTTC
>JALWYP010000428.1 GCA_026992695.1 Flavobacteriaceae bacterium | reverse complement strand
TTTGCAACTCGTGAAACAGTGGAGACATCCATTCCTATTTTTTCGGCAATATCTTTTAAAATCATGGGTTTCAGTTTTCGTTCATCACCTGTTAAAAAATATTCTTTTTGATGTTCCATTATGGCATTCATTGTTACATACAGCGTTTGTTGACGTTGTTTAATTGCATCTATAAACCATTTTGCTGCGTCTAACTTTTGTTTAATGAATTGTACGGCATCATTTTGAGATTTTGTTTTGGTTTTAGACTCTTTATAACCCTTGAGCATTTCGGTATAATCGTGTGAAATGTGTAATTCGGGGGCATTTCTTCCGTTGAGGGTTAACTCCAGTTCGCCATCCACTATTTTAATAGCAAAATCGGGTACAATGTGTTGTACTATTTTAGTGTTTCCCGAGTAGCTTCCGCCCGGGCGTGGGTTTAAGTTTTCAATTTCGTGAATGGCATCTCGTAATTGTTGTTCAGAAATATCAAATTTTTGAAGTAATTTTTTGTAGTGTTTTTTTGTAAAATGATCAAAAGCCTCTAATAAAATTTTACTTGCTAATTGTACCGAAGGGGTTTGTTCTTTTCGCTTTAATTGTAACAATAAACACTCTTGAAGGTTTTGTGCTCCAACTCCGGGAGGATCCAATTGTTGAACAATTTTTAATATTTTTTTTACTTGTTCTTCAGTGGTATAAACGTTTTGGGTAAAGGCTAAATCATCTACAATGTCTAAAATATCTCGTCTAATATAACCGCCTTCGTCTACACTACCTATTAAAAACTCAGCAATAATTTTTTCTTCCTCACTTAACCGATACGTATTAAGCTGTTGCAGTAAATATTGGTTAAACGATGTCCCCGAAGCATACGGAATTTGCTTTTCTTCATCATCTGCACTATAATTGTTTGAGGATAATTTATAACTGGGTGTATCATCGTCGCTTAAATAATCATCAATATTAATATCGGTTTCAATAACTTCCGTGCCTTCGTCATAATCTGTTGTTTCTTCTTGTTTAAATTCATCTTCAAACTCGTCATTAGTCTCTTCTTTACCACCTTCTAACGCAGGATTTTCTTCTAGTTCTTGGTTAATTCGTTGCTCAAATGCTTGCGTAGGCAGCTGTATCAGTTTCATTAACTGAATTTGCTGTGGAGACAGTTTTTGCGAAAGCTTGAGATTTAATTGTTGTTTGAGCATACGTTTAATTACTATTTGATAAAATTAAAAAAAACAATCTACTTACACTATTAAATAGATTGTTTTTAAAAAATTAGTTTGTTAGAATTGCTATTTTAAAACTCGGCATGCCCCGGAAACCTGGGATAAGGAATAACATCTCTAATGTTTGTCATTCCGGTTACAAATTGTACCAATCGTTCAAATCCAAGACCAAATCCGCTATGCACGCAAGTGCCAAATTTTCGTAAATCCAGATACCACCATAATTCTTTTTCGTCTATTCCCATCGCAGCTATTTTTTCTTTTAGCACATCGTAGCGTTCTTCCCGTTGCGAACCACCTACAATTTCACCTATTCCCGGAAATAAAACGTCCATTGCTCTTACGGTTTTTCCGTCATCATTTAAACGCATATAAAAGGCTTTGATACTTGCCGGATAATCAAATAATATTACCGGACATTTAAAGTGTTTTTCTACCAAAAAGCGTTCGTGTTCGCTTTGCAGGTCGGCTCCCCAATCTTCAATTAAATACTTAAATTTTTTCTTTTTATTAGGCTTGGAGTTTTTTAGAATTTCGATGGCTTCGGTATAGCTTACTCGTTTAAAATTATTTTCGGTGATAAAGCTTAGTTTTTCACGTAAACTCATCTCACTACGCTCGTTTTGGGGTTTGGCTTTTTCTTCTTGTAACAACCTGTTTTCTAAAAATTCTAAATCATCTTCACAATTTTCTAACGCATAATTAACCACATATTTGATAAAATCTTCGGCAAGATCCATATTTTGTGCCAAGTTATAAAAAGCCATTTCGGGTTCAATCATCCAAAACTCGGCTAAATGTCGCGAGGTGTTTGAGTTTTCGGCTCTAAAAGTAGGTCCGAATGTGTAAATTTTTCCCAATCCCATAGCATAGGTTTCACCTTCTAATTGCCCGCTTACGGTTAGGTTGGTTTCTTTTCCAAAAAAGTCTTGTTTATAATCTATTTCTCCGTTTTCATCCAGTGGCGGGTTTTTTAAATCTAATGAAGTTACATGAAACATTTCTCCGGCACCTTCGGCATCGCTTCCGGTGATAATGGGAGTATTCATATAATAAAATCCGTTTTCCTGAAAATATTGGTGTACCGCAAAAGCTAGTTTAGAGCGGGTACGCATTACAGCACTCATCGTATTGGTACGAATACGAAGGTGTGCTTGTTCCCGTAGTTTTTCCAGCGTATGGCGTTTGGGTTGCAGGATGGTTAGTTTTACCTCTTCGGGATTTGCCTCGCCAAGAATTTCTATTTTAGAAACTTGTATTTCTACTTGTTGTCCGCTTCCTTGACTTTCTACCAAAAGTCCTGTTACTTTAATGGCGGCTCCAACCGTTATCTTTTTTAGTAAGGTTTCTTTAAAGTTTTCAAAATCTACAACACATTGTATGTTTTTTATGGTAGAACCATCGTTTAAAGCAATAAACCGATTGCTTCTAAACGAACGCACCCAGCCATTTACAGATACCGCTACGGTGGAAGGGGTGCTTTTTAATAACTGAACAACATTTTTTTCTTGCTCCATTCGTCTTTTTATTTTAATAGACGGCAAAGATACGGTTTTTGGTGAAGTGAAAAAGTAGCATATTAAGGTTTTTGTTTTTTTCTTATAAGGGTAGGGTAAATTATCCCAAAACGGTTTTATTTTTAAGATGTAACGTGTATCTTGTCCAAAAAAAAGAATTGACGCTTTTAAAGCCACTTTTGTACTTTTCGTTATTTCGGTATCCGCTTACCGAAGAGGAAATTTTTGCTTTTTCTGAAATTAAAGATAAACCCAAGGTTAAGAAAGAGTTACAGGCTTTGGTAGACGATAAAGTGGTGTATAAAATAGCTGATTTTTACCTTTGTGAAAACAATCCCCAACTGGTAGAAAGGCGTATTACAGGAAACAAAAGAGCCAATAAAATTTTCACCAAAGCACAAAAAGTATCTAAGTTTATAGCTCGTTTTCCTTATGTTGAAGGAGTGGGAATATCCGGGTCTTTATCAAAAGGTTTTTACGACGATGACGGCGATATCGATTTTTTTATCATTACTGCACCCAAACGATTGTGGATTGCCCGTACTTTTTTAATTTTATACAAAAAGATTTTTTTATTAAACTCCCGAAAGTATTTTTGTGTAAACTACTTTATTGCTTCCAACTCGTTAGAAATTGAAGAAAAAAACCGGTTTACGGCAACCGAGCTGGTAACACTTATTCCTATGTTCGGCAACGGAAGTTTCCATGAGTTTTACAAGCAAAATACGTGGGCTTTTTCATTTATGCCTAATTTTAGTTCTTCCCAACCGTTGCAAAATCTTTCAGAAGTAAAAAAACCGCTTATTACCCGTCTTGCCGAAAAAGTTTTAAATACAAAAATCGGGGATTATATTGATACTTTATTTTTACGCCTTACCTACAAAAGATGGAAACAAAAGTTCAATAAAATGGATGAACGCCAATTTAATGTAGCCTTAAAATCTACTCAAAATGTATCGAAACACCATCCGTTAAATTTTCAAAAACAGGTAATAAACCGTTTAAATAAAAAGTACGAAGAGTACCAATGCAAGTATAACATTCATTTACCTAAGGAACATGCTTGATATCCTCTTTTCACATTCCTATTATTACCCGTTGGATAAAAAACAATGGGATAACAAAACTCCCTATCCGCCATTAGGTACTATTTATGCAGCGTCTATGATGCGAGAGAAAGGGTTTCGTGTGGATTTGTTTGACACCAATTTACGTAGCAAGCCTAACGAAATTGAAACCATTTTACAGAAAGAAAAACCCCGGTTTTTGGTGCTATATGACGATGGTTTTAATTATTTAACCAAAATGTGCCTTACCAATATGCGGGAAGCCGCTTTTAAAATGATAGGTTTGGGAAAAAAATATGGCTGTACCGTAATAGTAAACAGTAGCGACAGTACCGATCATTACCAAAAATACCTCCAAGCAGGAGCCGATTATGTAATAAAAGGAGAGGGAGAATTAACTTTAAACGAATTAATAAAAACTTTAGAAGAAAAAAAACCGGTTGATGCGGTAAAGGGAATTGTCTTTAAACAAGAAAAGGAGTTTTATACTACTCCCTCCAGACAGGTGTTGACAGACTTAGATGAACTTCCTTTACCTGCGTGGGATTTGGTTAACATAGATGCATATAAAGCCATTTGGAAAGAAGGTGGCAAACCCTTTAGTTTAAATATGGCAACCACGAGAGGATGCCCATACAAATGCAACTGGTGCGCCAAACCCATTTACGGAAACCGATACAACTCCCATTCGCCCCAATACATTATAAACCAAATTAATTATTTAAAACAAAATTACGGAGCAACCAATTACTGGATGTGCGATGACATTTTTGGGCTGAAACCCGGATGGGTACAAGAATTTAACCGGTTGTTAAAAAAAGAAAATTTACATATCTCGTATGTTATTCAAAGCAGGGTAGATTTGTTGTTAAAAGAAGATACGATTGATGCGTTAGCAGAAAGCGGCTTAAAAGAAGTATGGGTAGGTGCCGAAAGCGGTTCGCAAAAAATACTGGATGCAATGGATAAAGGCACTAAATTGGAGCAAATTTATACCGCAACAAAGCTCTTAAAAGAAAAAGGAGTACGAGTGGCATTTTTTATTCAGTTTGGGTATTTGGGCGAAACCAAAAAGGATATTGCCAAAACCATAAAAATGATTAAAAAATTGCAGCCCGATAATATTGGCATTTCGGTTTCGTATCCCTTGCCTGGCACTAAGTTTTACGAGTTGGTAAAAGAAGATTTAAAAGCAAAAGCCAATTGGACAGACTCCGACGATTTAGCCATGCTGTTTCAAGGAACTTATAACTCCAATTATTACAAAAAATTACATCGTTACGTACACAAGGTTTACCGAAAAAGCCAAGCCGTTTCGGTTTTTAAGCAAAGTTTAAAAAATCCGTTTTCTATTACAACAAGCAGACTGCGCACCATGTTATTGTATTTTTATTATTTACCAAGTAGTTTAAGAGATCGTGTTGTATTAGAAAAAATGGCGCATGTAAACAATTAAGTTTTATGTGGCGTTATTATCGAGAACAAAAACAAAGAAAAAATTGAACTGGAAAATCAAGGCAGCACTTCAGATTATTTTATCTAAGACCAAGATGGGAGATAAAATAAACCATTTGCATGCAAAACTACAGTCAAATTATAATAAAAATGTTTGTAACTATCAGTTTTATGAATGTTTAAGAAAATACAAATTAATTCCAAAGCCTGTTTCTAAGGAATACGCTCTTGAAATAGGAACCGGTTATTCATTAATTTCACCTATTACATTATACTTGTTGGGATATAAAAAAATCATTACCGTTGATATTACAGAGGATTTAGATTTTAAAACGGTAAAAAAGCAACTTAAATTTTTATTAGATGAAACTATTTTAAATGAACTTTCAAAAGAATGTAAGAAGCCAAAAGAAGGTATTAAACAAAAAATAAAAAATCTGTTAACTTGTATAAATTTAAAACAATTGCTTTTAAAAGCAAACATTACTTATATACCAGAATATACTTTTAAAGACATTGAAAGTCTCAACTTACAATTTGATTATATTTATTCGCAAGTAGTTTTAGAACATATTAAACCTAAAATATTACAAGAATTGTTTAAAAAAACAGGTGTTTGGTTAACCAAAAACGGATATTCAATTCACACTATAAATTTTATAGATCATTTTGCAAATACGGGATTTTTTGAAGACAAAAGTATTTCGTTATTCAATTTTTTGAAATATTCAGATAAATTTTGGCTATTTTGGGCAGGCAATTCCATCGCATACACTAATAGGCTTAGCTACATGTATTATTTTGAACTTTGTGATTTAAATTCTTTAAAAGTATTAAATTTTATAGGAGAAAATTATAGAGAGAACAGGCTTAATAAAGAATTAAAAATACATCCTGATATCTTAAATCATTATAAAAATACCTATAAAATTTCTGATTTTACAAAGTACCAACGAGGGACATTACTATTTAAAAAAGAATAAATATCTTATTACAAACTCTTAAACTGTTCTAAAAACCTTACATCGTTTTCGCTTAGTAAACGAATATCTGAAATTTGATGCAATAACAAAGCAATACGGTCTATTCCCATTCCAAAAGCAAAACCCGAGTATTCTTTGGGGTCTATGTTGCAATTTTCCAACACATTGGGATCTACCATACCGCATCCCATAATTTCTAGCCATCCGGTACCTTTGGTCATTTTATAATCGGTTTCGGTTTCCAATCCCCAATACACATCTACTTCGGCACTAGGTTCGGTAAACGGGAAGTAAGAGGGGCGCAATCTAATTTTAGATTTCCCGAATAATTCGGTGGTAAAGTATTGTAGTGTTTGTTTTAAATCGGCAAAACTTACGTCTTTATCAATATACAATCCTTCTACTTGGTGAAAAAAGCAATGCGAACGAGCCGAAATAGCTTCGTTACGATACACTCTTCCGGGCGAAATGGTTCGAATGGGGGGTTTATGGGTTTCCATATACCGCACCTGTACCGAGGAGGTGTGTGTGCGTAATAAAATATCGGGGTTGGTTTGTATAAAAAAGGTGTCTTGCATATCCCGTGCCGGATGGTATTCAGGCAGGTTTAATGCAGTAAAATTATGCCAATCGTCTTCTATCTCGGGTCCTTCGGAAATGGTAAACCCGATACGTGAAAAAATCTCGATAATTTTATTTTTAACAATAGAAATAGGATGTCTGGAGCCCAATTCTATGGGTTCGCCGGGGCGGGATAAGTCGCCGTATTTTCCAACCACATCACCACTGTTTTGCAACGATGCTTTTAGCGTGTTAACCTTTTCTTGTGCTTTGTTTTTAAGGGTGTTAATTGCTTGCCCTACTTCCTTTTTTTGCTCGTTAGGTACAGTTTTAAAATCGAAAAAAAGCCGGTTTAACAATCCTTTTTTTCCAAGGTACTTAATTCTAAAAGCTTCTATTTCTTCTAAAGTATTAGCAGTAAAAGCTTCAACATCAGCAATATGTTTGTGTATGGTATCTATCATTTTATTGGATAATGAATAGGCAAAATTACGGTTTTAGAATGGTCGAAACAACTGTTTTGAAATGAAATTAATCAGCGACTAATCAACCACCCCATTTTCTAAAAAATACTGTACAATAGCTTCTTTCATTAACACGCTTTGTTCGCCGGGTTTAAGTGGCGGTAATTTTTCAACCAATGTGTAATGTGGCCAGCCGTCGGCATCTATATATTCAAATTTATAATACCCAAACGGTTCTAAAAGCCTGCAAATAGCAATGTGCATTAAGTTTATTTTATCGTCTTTTTTAAATTTTTTCGCAACCTTTCCCAGTTCTTGTATTCCAATAAGATAAATAATAGCATCTAATTCAAGGGTTTCGCCGTCGGCAAATTTTTTACTTAACAACAAAACGATTTCATCCCATCGATTTTTTAATTGTATGTCTAATGCCATTTTCGGTTCTGATTAAAAAACAAAGATACTTTAGTTTTGTTATCTTTACCAATAATTAACTACACATTTTAAACCATGGTTTTAGCTGATATTGTTATTGGAATATTATTGTTATTGGGATTTTACAAGGGTTTTAAAAAAGGATTGCTGTTGTCTTTAGCGTCTTTGGTTGGAGTTGTTTTTGGAGTATATGGAGCGATTTACTTTTCGGGATATGTTGCCGAATGGTTGGCAAACCGCTTTAGTTGGGGAGTACAACTAACACAATTGGTAGCTTTTGCCATTACTTTTCTATCTATTATCTATGCCGTTTCGTTATTGGGTAAGTTTTTAACTAAAGTAGCCGATTTTGCCTTTCTGGGAATTTTTAATAAACTCTTTGGTGGCGCACTTTATACGTTAATTGTTGCTTTTTTAATAAGTGTGTTTTTTATGTTTGCCGGTTCGTTTGAAGCATATGGCTACGGAATTTCTAAAGAAACCAAAGAACAATCTGTTTTATATCCTTCGGTTGCTTCATTGGCTCCAATGGTTTTACCTACAATTATCGAGAATGTGAAAAAGGTTAAGGAACAAAAAAGCTTCCAGACTAACAATAAGACAAAAGATACGGTGCAATAAAATTTTATTCTGCTTTCTTTTCGGAATATTTTAATTCTTTTAAAAGCAAATAATAAAACACAACAATGTGGGCTATTGCGCCTAAAGTTAATGCAATTAAAACCGTTTTTGAAGCAGCCCCCTTACCGTATAAAAACCCTGTAATAAGGGCTAATAACATAGCAGAAAGCAAGGCTCGCCATTTTGTAAATACCACAAGTTTCATCTTTTATATTATTTTAGAGACTTCCCAAAGGTACCTATTTTTTATTAACAACAAAAATGGTTTTATCAAAAACACCACATATAACCATTGTTATTTAAAAAAGTTTAATCAAGAACTAAAGCTCGTTAATATCTTCAGAAGGGATCCAACCTTCTTTTCCGTTTTCGAGCAGAATGTGTGTCCAGTTATCTTCCTTTTCAATTACTTGCACTTTCGTTCCTTCGTGAAGGGTAAAGGCGGTTTCGCTTCCCATATTGGGTTCGGTTTTTACTTGAGTGCTCTCGGCAAATACAATAGCTGGGTGGTTGTTTTTACTGTCGGAATAGGTTAAAAACGCCATACTAAAACTTCCTGTTAAAAATAATAAAGCTATTAATGAAGTAATAAAAAAGAGTCGTTTTTTTCCTTCTGAAAATGAAAAGTAATACAATAAAAACAAAAGGGTAACTAAAAACGAAAATACTACCGAAGCAATTGCCCAACCGGTATAGGTTAGTAATCCCGAAGCAGCAACATACCATTTATGAAACAGGGTTTCCGGCAAGGGTTCTATTACATCGATACGTGCGTTTTTTGCAAAAAGAAGGTTATTTTTAATCTCGGCATCGTTCGGGTTTAGTTGCAGTGCTTTTTCGTAATAATAAATGGCAGGTCCTATTTTATTCATTTTATAATAAGCATTTCCTAGATTAAAATATAAATCGGAGGAGTGCTGTCTGTTTTCTATTATCTTTTTCCAAGTTGCAATGGCTTCTTGGTAGTTTTGTGATTTGTATTGTTGCTTCCCTTGTTCAAAAAGGGCATTGTTTTGTGCCGAACTTAAAAAGGAAAGTAAAAGCACTACAATAAGGGCTACATTTCTGCTCTGTTTTAATACTACATTCATAACTTAATTTGTTTATCAATGTTAGCAATAATTGTTACCGCTTGATTATAATCCGTTTTTATCTCGGTTTTTGTGGTAGGTGCATATCTTGCCAGTTCGCAATTTTTAAGCAAGTTTATAAATTGGGTAGCGGTGTTTACATCGGCTCCTTTTTCTTGTAAAAGCTGTTGTATTTTTTCTTTGGTAAAATCGCTGGTTTCAATGTTGAGTTTTGCTTTTAGGTAATTGTGTAAGGCGCGTTCCAGCGATTCGTAAAAGGAAGCTTTATCGGAAAGATTTTTCTTTGCTTCCGATAGGTATTTCTTTGCCAGTTTATTACGTGTTCGGAGTTTGTTTCCTTCAACATCAAGAGCTTGTTCTTTTCGTTTTTTTCCGATAAAAATAAACAACGGAATAAATGCAAAAGGTGCGAGCAATACTATCCAATACAAACGGGATTTAAAGAAATCTTTTTCTTCAATAGGTTTTAAGTTGGTATTTAATTTAATGTAAGCAAATTGTTTTTGTGGTGTTATTATATTTTGTTTTCCGTTATGGGTTGTAGTGTTTGTATGGTCTGAAACCGGACCGTTTTCTACAGTAATAACCAGATTAGAAGATTTTAGAATTTTATAGGTTTCGGTTTTTGGGTCGAAATACGAAAAACGTATAGGACGAATAGGATATACTCCTTTATTTTGCGGAACAATGGTATATGTGTCGGTAATGCTGCCTTGCATTCCTTGTGCGGTTACCCGAATTTTATTATCTCTAACGGGTTCATATACTTCGAGAGAAGCCGGAAGGTTTACTTTTGGTAAATCAAAAAGCTTTAAGTTTCCTTTTCCCGAAACTTTTACTTTCATTTCTAACGATTCGTTAGCATCAAGTTTATTTTTGTTTGTTTTTATGCTAAAAGTAAAATCTCCAACCGCGCCTGTAAAGTCTTCGGGTTTGTTAGCTTCGGGTAGTGGTTTTACGTTAATGATAACATTTCCTGCCGAGATGGTTTTATTAACTCGCGAAGTAATAGGTCTGCCAAAGAAGTCTCTTTTTTTGGTTTCTACATCAATAGGAACGTCTAAAACCAAAGGCTCAATGGTAAGTTTTCCGATTTTTTGCGGGTACAAAACGGTTCTTCTTAAAATAACATATCGGTAGTCTTCTCCTTTATAGGTTCCGTTATATACTTTTAATGTGCCTTGATTGTCGATATTTTGACTCCAAAAATCGGCATACTTCGGAATATTTACTTCTCTCCATCTGCTGGTAATACTTACATTGTTTGAGACGTACAATTTATAGGTAACGGTAATGGCTTCATTTAAATAAGGATTTGTTTTAGATACTTCGGCAACGAGATGTACGTTTTCTTCGGCTACATAATCGGCATTACTTTCATCTTTTGGTTTTGCTACCGCACTAGTAACTTGTATGGTAACGGGTTGTGTTTTATAGGTTTGTCCGTTAATTTCAATAGTGGCTTGTTTTATGGTAAATTTCCCTTTTGCTTTAGGCTCTAGAAAATACGAATAGGTTTTTGAAAAACTGCGCTTTCCGTTTATCCAGCTATTACTAACAGCTTGGTTGGGTCCTCCTACAACACGAAAACCTTGAAAGGAAGGCGGTGTAAAGTTGTCGCCGTCTTGGTTCATTTCAAAATCAACACGTAAGCGCTGGTTAATACCTAATTTTTTCTTGCTTACTTTTGTTTCAAAACGTACGTCTTGTGCTTGAATTACAGTGTAACTCATTAAAAAAATCAGCAGGTATAGTATTTTTTTAAGCACCATGGTTACCAATCTTTATCGGTTTTAATTTTTACGCCTTTTTCTTTTTTGGCATTTATTTTTTTCTGAATTTTCTTTTCTTCATTGTTCATTGCCTGCAAGATACTCTTTATTTGTTGTGGCGACAATTTTCCGGGAACGGGTTGTTGTTGTTTTTTGTCGTCTCCTTGTTTTTTGTCTTTGTTATCACCTTTTTTGTCGTCGGGTTTTCCTTTATCCTTGTTTTTATCTCCTTCTTTTTTATCCTGTTTGTCTTTTCCTTTATCGTCTTTATCGTCTTTTTTATTGCCGTCCTTTTTGTTTTTATCCTTGTTATCTTTGTTGTCCTTGTTGTCTTTATTGTCTTTTTGGTTCTTATCTTTGTTTTTGTCCTTGTCCTTATTTTTGTCTTTATTATCTTTATTATCCTTGTTATTTTTATTGTTTTTTTGTTGCTCTTCCAGTAATTTTTTAGCTAATGCCAGGTTGTACCTTGTTTGGTCGTCTTTAGGGTTGTTACGAAGTGCATTTTTATAAGCTTCGACTGCTGCTTTATAATTTTTTTGGTTCATAAAGGTATTGCCCAAATTATGAAAAGCTTTGTGTTTGTCTTGTTTGTTTTTTGCTATTCCTGCGGCTTGTTTAAATCGGAGTTGTGCTTCGTTATTTAGCTTTTTATTGTAGTATGCGGTTCCAAGATTGTACTTTGCAACGGGATTATTCGGGTTAAGTGCAATAGCCTCTCTTAATTTGGCTTCCGATTGCGCAAAATTGTTATTTTGAAGCTCTTTCTGTGCCTCGTAAACCAGTTTGTTATATTGTTTTTTTAAAGCCAGACTGTCTTTTTCTTGTGCCATTCCATTTGTTGAAATTGCCAATAAAACAACTAGTAAATAATATGTAAATTTATAGTTCTTCATTAAACAAGTTTAATTTTTTTAACCAAGCTGTTTTTCTTTCCAATAAAAAGATGTCTAAAACCAAAAGGAGTAAAGCACCCAATAAAAACCATTGAAATTGGTCTTTAAAGTCGGTAAATTGTTTGGTTTCAAAATCTTTTTTATCCATTTTGTTCAGTATTTCTTTTACTTTATCCACCACTTCTTTGGTGTTGCTCCCGTTACTATATGTGCCGTTTCCGGCTTGTGCTATTTTTAGTAATGTTTCTTCGTTTAACCGAGTAATTACTTGCTGGTTGTTTTGGTCGCGTTTGTAATTTTGTAAAATACCATTTCGCTTAATGGGTATGGGACCTCCTTTTTTGGTTCCTACACCAATGGTAAAGATTCGAATTCCTTTTTTTGCAGCTCCTTCTGCCATGATTTCGGCATCGCCTTCATGGTCCTCTCCGTCTGAGATAATAAACAACACTTTATTAGCTTGATCTTCATCGTTGTAGTAGGTTTCGGCAAGTTCGATAGCTTGTTTAATAGCCGTTCCTTGTGAAGAAACCATATTGGTGTTCATGTTATTTAAAAAAAGCTTAGCGGCTCCAACATCGGTTGTAATGGGCAATTGCGGGAATGCGCTTCCGGCATACCCTATTATTCCTATTCGATCTCCTGCCAAGTTGTTAATAAT
>JALWYP010000427.1 GCA_026992695.1 Flavobacteriaceae bacterium | reverse complement strand
ATATAAAAAACCACATTTTACGAAATGCCCGATGGTGTAAAAAATATGTAAACGGTCATTTATATCTGCTTTAGGTGGAGAAGAATCCCTAATAAACACAATATATATTTTTGTTTTCAAGAATAAAGGGATAAAAAAATGAAAAAATATAATAAAATGAAAAATCAACTATTCAAATATACATTACGATTAGGCGACAATGCACTTATTCTCGGACACCGATTGTCCGAAAATTGCAGTAAAGGACCTTATCTGGAAGAAGATATATCCATCACCAATACTTCTTTAGATTTACTGGGTCAAGCCGAAGCATTTTATAAGTATGCAGCACAAATTGAAGATGCAGGAAGAACCGAAGATGATTTAGCCTACAAACGCCCTGAAATTGAGTTTTACAACTTCCAACTCACCGAACAACCCAATGGTGACTTTGCTCACATTCAGGTACGTCAATTTTTTATGGATGCATTTAATTATTATTTGTATTCACAACTTAAAGAAAGCAAAGACCAAACCCTGGCAGCCATTGCGGCAAAATCATTAAAAGAAGTCACCTACCATTTACGAAGAAGCAGTGAGTGGATGATTCGCTTAGGAAAAGGAACACCAGAAAGTAAACAAAAAACACAACAAGCACTCGAAGACCTTTGGCAATTTACACACGAGATGTTTGTGGCAGATGAAGTAGATAAAACCCTTTTAAAAGAAGGAATAGCAACAGATTTACAAAAACTAAAAGATCATTGGGATGTCAAAGTGAATGAGATTTTAGAGCAAGCAAATTTACAACGCCCCGAAGACGGTTACCACGCCACAGGAAGTAAAAAAGGTTATCATACAGAATATCTGGGATATATCTTGGCAGAAATGCAATACCTTCCACGTGCATATCCCGATGCCAAATGGTAAAAATCCTACAAGGTTTTCTTAATGGGTGTCTTTGAAGATTTTAAGAGGAAGTTCGTTTTCCTGCAAGGTTTTGCCCGCCTTAGACGGGTAACCTTGTAGGTATAAAAAAAACAATTGTAAAAAAGATTTAGGTTTTACTACTCCTGCAAGGTCTTAAAGACCTTGTAGGTATCAACCTCAAAAAAAAAGAGTTAAAAAAAGAATTTAAAACCGGAAAATAAAATGTCAGACACAAAAAAACACCCGGAAATATGGAATTTACTCGCTACCATACCCGATCCTGAAATTCCGGTGTTATCCATATTAGATTTAGGTATTGTAAGAGACGTTACCCAAGAAGAAGATGAATTGATAATTACCATCACACCTACATACTCCGGTTGTCCGGCAATGAACCAATTTGAAGACGATATCCTCTCCAAACTTAAAGAAAACAACTATCAAAACGTACAAATTAAAACCGTTTACGACCCACCTTGGACTACCGATTGGATCAATGACGAGGCTTTAAAAAGACTTGAAGAATACGGTATTGCACCACCGGTAAAAGGCACACAAGATAAAGGCGTGCTATTTAGCGAAGGTGTAAAACAAGTACGTTGTCCAGTATGTAAATCCACCAACACAAGTGTGATTAGCCAGTTTGGGTCAACCGCTTGCAAAGCATTGTATAAGTGCAACGATTGTTTAGAACCTTTTGATTATTTTAAATGTATTTAAAATCGGTGTTTTCTTCCTTAATCTTCTTATTTTTACCCTAAAATTTTATAATGAACGCACCTAGCATTTTACTTAATATACAAAACAGCGTAGCTACAATTACGCTAAATCGTCCTGAAGTATTCAACAGCTTTAACAGAGAAATGGCATTATTGTTTCAAAAAACTTTAGACGATTGCCAAGAAAATAAAGAGGTAAGAGCCATTGTAATTACCGGAAATGGAAAAGCCTTTTGTGCAGGACAAGATTTAAAAGAAGTAACCACACCCGAGTTAAATCCTGGTTTCAGAAAAATTCTTGAAGAACATTATAATCCCATTATCACCCGAATTAGAAAAATCAATAAACCCATCATTGCTGCCGTAAACGGTGTGGCAGCCGGAGCAGGGGCAAATATTGCCTTGGCTTGCGATATCGTAATTGCTTCAGATAAAGCTAGTTTTATTCAAGCCTTTAGCAAAATAGGTTTGGTGCCCGATAGCGGCGGAACGTTTTTTCTTCCCAGATTAATCGGATTTCAAAAAGCATCGGCACTTATGATGACAGGCGATAAAGTAACTGCCCAAGAAGCCGAAAAGTCCGGAATGATTTACAAAGTAATACCGTTTGAAGAGTTTGAAAACCACATCAAATTATTTTCAGAAAAAATGGCACAGATGCCAACACAAGCTCTTGGATTTATAAAACAAATGTTGAATAAGTCTATGACCAACACCTTAGAGCAACAATTGGAATTGGAAGGAAAATTACAAATAGAATCGGCACAATCGCAAGACTATCAAGAAGGAGTAAACGCCTTTGTAGAAAAAAGAAAACCAAAATTTGAAGGAAAATAAAAATTAACGATTCCTGCAAGGTTTTCTGCCAGAGGCAGACAAGTTGAACCTTGTAGGTCTTAATAGTTTAATTAGTATATGAAAACAGCAATAATAGGAAGTGGTACAATGGGCAGCGGCATTGCACAAGTTGCAGCAACCGCCGGATGCCAAGTAAAACTATACGATACCCAGCCGGAAGCTTTAGAAAAAGCAAAAGCCAAACTCGATAAAATTTTAAATCGTTTAATTGAAAAAAAACGCATCGATAAAGCCGAAAAAAACCGGATTCAAAACAATATCAGTTATGTAAATTCCTTAAAAGAATTGGCAGATTCAGATTTGGTAATCGAAGCCATTGTTGAAAACCTTCAAATAAAGCAAACTGTTTTTAGAGAATTAGAAAGTTTGGTTTCAGGCAGTTGTATCATAGCTTCCAATACTTCGAGTTTGTCGATAGCTTCTATTGCCTCGGCATTACAAAAGCCGGAACGATGTATTGGTATTCACTTTTTTAATCCCGCACCACTGATGCGATTGGTAGAAGTAATTCCTGCCATTCAAACTTCCGAAGAAATAACAGATAAAGTAGTAAAAACCATTACCGATTGGGGAAAAACCGTTGCGGTTGCCAAAGACACTCCGGGTTTTATTGTCAATCGAGTAGCACGACCTTTTTATGGCGAAGCATTGCGTATTTATGAAGAAGGAATTGCTGATTTTGCAACTATCGATAAAGCGATGAAAGAATTGGGCGGATTTAAAATGGGACCTTTCGAATTGATGGATTTTATAGGAAACGATGTAAATTATACCGTTACCGAAACCGTTTACAATGCCTTTTATCAAGATCCGCGTTATAAACCTTCATTCACACAAAAACGCCTTGCTGAAGCCGGCTACTTAGGAAGAAAAACCGGAAAAGGCTATTATACCTATCCTGTTATTCCGAAGGAGCGAGGAACAGGCGATGAGGAATCTCCTAATCATTCAGAGCAAAGTCAAGATTTACTTCAAACTATTTTTGAAAGAATCCTCGTTATGCTTATCAACGAAGCAGCAGATGCACTTTTTTGGAATATTGCTTCCGCAGAAGATATTGACAACGCTATGACCAAAGGTGTTAATTACCCGAAAGGATTACTCGCTTGGGCAAATGAAATTGGAATCGATTGGTGTGTTAAAAAAATAGATGAATTGTATGATGAATACCATGAAGATCGTTATCGGTGTAGCCCGTTGTTGAGGAAGATGAAAAGGGAGGATTGAAAGTTTTTGAGTTGATGAGGTTGTAATAGATATAATTAAAATAAATAAGAGTAACTATTATTTTAAATTTGAGGACTTGAAGATTTACCAAAAAGCTATAGAGTTTGGAGAATTGGTAGATGCACAAATTAAAACTTTCCCGAAAGAAGAAACCTATAGGTTGGCATCGCAATTTATACGTGCTGCCGATTCTATAGCATTAAATATTGCCGAAGGCTCTTCAAGTTCAAGAGCTAATTTTAATAGGTATCTTCAAATTGCTTGGGATAGCGCTCATGAATGTGTAGTATGTAGTACAAAAGCTAGGTTAAGAAGTTTTATAACCGTTGAAATGGATGAAAAGAATAGAGAATTAATTACAGAATTATCTAAAATGATTACTTCTTATAAGAACTATCTAAAGAAAAAGAATTTGCGAAAGTAACTCAAAAACTCACCAACTAATGAATTCACACCTCATACCTAAAAAAATGCTATCCCTCGACCCCTTTAGCCAATGGCTTGGGATCGAAATTTTAGAAGTCAATAAAGGAACGTGCAAAGTAGGAATGACCATACGTAAAGAAATGCTCAACAGTATGAATTACGCACACGGCGGAATTACCTATTCACTTGCCGATACCGCATTTGGTTTTGCAGCCAATACTTTT
Source organism: Flavobacteriaceae bacterium (assembly GCA_026992695.1). GTDB lineage: Bacteria > Bacteroidota > Bacteroidia > Flavobacteriales > Flavobacteriaceae > Marifrigoribacter. The sequence goes on along the minus strand of JALWYP010000427.1, from coordinate 8,375 downwards.
GGGAAGTTTGCCGTTTCTATCGAGACCTCCATCAATCATATCGAAGCATTAAAAGAAGGCGATTATATCACTGCCGAGTCCATCATCGAAAAAACCGGAAACAAACTCGGTTTTCACATTGTAGAAGTAAAAAATGGAAATGATTTAGTAGCTTTGTTTAAAGGAGTGGTGTATAGAACGAGTAAAGATTGGGAAGAATAATTTAAGAAAAGAAAATAAGGTTTAAGCCTTTCTCTCTGCAAGGTTTTCCACCATAGGCAGACCTTTTAGGTATAAATATAAATAAAATATGTTAACAAGATGAATGCTTACATTATAGACGGAATACGAACTCCAATAGGAAATTACAAAGGAACATTAAGCACCATTCGTACAGACGATTTAGGTGCTTTGGTAATAGCCGAAATCGTAAAACGAAACCCTAGTATCCCAAAAGAAGCCTTTGATGATGTTATCATGGGGTGTGCCAATCAAGCAGGAGAAGACAATCGTAATGTAGCTCGTATGGCGCTGCTGCTGGCAGGGCTGCCAGTCACCGTTCCCGGTGAAACAGTCAATAGACTGTGCAGCAGCGGACTCTCAGCTATCATTCATGCCAATCGTGCTATCAAAGCCGGCGATGGTGATGTTTTTATTGCCGGAGGAGTGGAAAATATGACACGCGGTCCGTATGTTATGAGCAAACCCTCTAGTGCCTTTGGAAACGATAGTAAACTCTACGATTCCAGTTTCGGGTGGCGATTTGTAAACCCGAAAATGCACCAACAATACGGTACAGACGGAATGGGTGTAACCGCCGAAAACCTGGTAGAGAAATACAATATCTCTCGAGAAGACCAAGATGCCTTTGCTTATTGGAGTCAGATGAAAGCTACTAAAGCACAACAAACAGGTAGATTGGCTAAAGAAATAGTTTCGGTTGAAATTCCGCAACGCAAAAGAGATTCTATTATTTTCAAAGATGATGAATTTATAAAGCCCACTACTTCAAAAGAAATATTAGCAAAACTACGACCTGCTTTTAAAAAAGAAGGAGGCAGTGTTACAGCAGGAAATTCTTCCGGTTTAAACGATGGAGCAGCAGCAACAATAATAGCTTCCGAAACCGCAGTAAAAAAATATAATTTACAACCTATGGCTCGTATTGTTAGCTCGGCGGTAGTAGGAGTAGAGCCACGTATTATGGGCATTGGTCCTGTAGAAGCAAGTAAAAAAGCACTTAAAAAAGCAGGTTTAACGATGGAGGATATGGATGTTATTGAACTTAACGAAGCATTTGCTGCTCAAGCATTAGCCTGTACAAGAGCGTGGGGATTAAAAGATAATGACCCTCGTTTAAACCCTAATGGTGGAGCAATTGCCATAGGTCATCCGCTGGGAGTAACCGGTACTCGTATTGCTTACTCGGCTGCATTGCAGTTGCAAATAACCGGAAAAAGATATGCACTGGTTACTATGTGTATTGGTGTTGGGCAAGGATATGCGGCAATTATTGAAAGCGTGTAATTATTTTTTAGAATAGTTTTTTAAGCAATTTCTTTCTATTTTAATAATGTATTTTACAAATATTTTTTATATTTACAAAATATAAATATAAAATGACAACATTTACATCTTCTTTGCCCGATAGTTTGTTAAAAAAATTGGCAGAAACAGCAAAGGAATACGGTTTGCCCAAAAATAGAATTATCGAAATGGCTTTACGGATTTATTTAGACCAACTCAAGCGTGCACGTTACATAAAATCGTATCAACGAGCAGCTCAAGATAATGAGATTTTTTCTATGGCTGAAGAAGGAGTAGCTGAATATTTTAAGCAATTAAAAGATTTTGAAAAACAATGAAACAGGGCGAAATATGGCAGGTTTATTTTGATCCTATCAAAGGCAGTGAGCAAGGCGGAAACAGACCGGCAGTGATAATAAGCGGAAATACATTAAATACCTATCTCAACACGGTAATTGCCTGCCCTTTAACTACTTCTGTAAAAAATTATGAAGGAAATCCGGTGTTAAAACCCAATAGTACTAACGGTCTTAAACAAACTTCGGAGATTATCGTGTTTCATATACGTTCTTTATCAAAAGAAAGATTCAAAAAAAAACTGGGTAACGTTTCTGAAAGTACAATAACCAAAATTAAACAAACTTTAGAAGATATTTTAAAATTCTGATGCAAAGTGAGTATCTTTAACGATATCGTATTTTTATTCTACCGTTAAAATCAAATCATCCTGCATAACCATAGTTCCTTCTTTAAGTACAATTTTCTTTATGGTACAATCATGACTTGCCGACACGGTGGTTTCCATTTTCATAGCTTCAATGACAAAAAGCGGGTCGTTTTCTTTTACTTTTTGTCCTTTTTTAACCAGTATTTTATACAACAATCCTTGTAAGGGTGCGCCTATTTCGTTTGTATTTTCAGGGTTTACTTTTTGATTTTCTTCTTTTATAATGTTTAAAGATTGGTCTTTAACTTCTACATATTTATTTTCACCGTTTATTTTAAAAAACACCAAGCGTATTCCGTCTTCGTTAGGTTCACTTACAGAGAGTAATTTTACAATAATGGTTTTTCCGGGTTGTAACGTAATAAGGGTTTCTTCGCCAATTTTCATCCCAAAAAAGAAGTTATAAGTGGGTAAGATAGAAAGGTTTCCGAATTTTTTGTATTGTTCGTGAGCTTGGTCAAACACTCTTGGGTACAGGCTGTAGGATAAAAAATCTTCAAACTCTATATCTCGCGTAAATCCTTTTTGATATTTTTTTCTGAAAACTTCGTATTCGGTATCAAAATCAATGGGTTTTAGGTGCGCATTGGGTCTGTTTTTATAGGGTTTTTTGTTTTTCAGAATTATTTTTTGAAGCTTTTTCGGGAAACCGCCAAAGGGTTGTCCTAAATCGCCTTTAAAGAAATCTATTACCGATTCGGGAAACGAAATTTCTTCACCACGAGTTAAAACATCATCGGGAGTTAGGTTGTTGGTTACCATAAAAATAGCCATATCACCCACTACTTTTGAGCTGGGTGTAACTTTTACTAAATTTCCGAATAATTTATTTACTTCGGCGTACATTTTTTTAACTTCTTCAAATCTGTCTCCCAATCCCAATGCGGTGGCTTGGGGTCTTAGATTGGAATATTGTCCGCCCGGAATTTCGTGTTGATACACTTCTGCCGTACCTGCTTTTAAGCCCGATTCAAACGGGTAATAATAGTCTCTTACATCTTCCCAATAATTTGAAAATTGATTGAGCCTTTCTATATCAAACTCGTGTTTTCTGGGATGAAATTTCATCATTTCCACCATACTGTTAAAATTGGGTTGGGAGGTGAGTCCGGAGAGTCCGGCAAGTGCCACATCTACTACATCTACGCCGGCTTCAATGGCTTTTAAATAGGTAGCCGATTGTATGGAAGAAGTGTCATGTGTATGTAAATGAATAGGTGCTTTTACGGTTTCTTTTAATGCGGTAATTAACTCGGTGGCAGCATAAGGCGTGAGCAAACCTGCCATATCTTTTACCGCAATGATGTGTGCGCCTGCATTTTCGAGATCTTTTGCCAGTTGTAAATAGTAATTAAGTGTATATTTTGTTTCTGCGGGGTCAATAAAATTTCCGGTGTAACTAATGGCGGCTTCGGCAATACCTTGTGTGTTTTTTCTAACAAATTTTATACTGGGTTCCATTGCTTTTACCCAGTTTAACGAATCGAAAATTCTAAATACATCGATACCGTTTTCCCAAGATTTTTCTACAAATTTTTCGATTAAATTATCCGGATATGCTTTGTAACCAACGGCATTACTACCTCGAAGAAGCATTTGAAAAAGAATATTAGGAATGGCTTTTCTTAATTCTCGCAAACGCGACCAAGGGCTTTCGTGAAGAAAGCGATAACAAACATCAAAAGTAGCACCGCCCCACATTTCGATACTAAAAATATTAGGATGATTTTTCGCAAAACTTTCGGCTACTTGAAGCATATCGTAACTTCGCATACGTGTGGCAAGTAACGATTGATGCGCATCGCGAATGGTGGTGTCTGTAAAATGAATTTTCTTTTCTTTTTTTAACCAGTCGCAAAAGGCATCGGGTCCTAGTTTGGTTAGTAAATCTTTGGTTCCTTTTGGATAGGGTTGGTTGTGATTGTAGGAAGGTATTTTAGGTTTTCTAAACTCTTTATTAGAATCTATAAATTTTACATCGGGATTTCCGTTTACGATAACTTCACCCAGATATTGGGTAAGTTTGGAAGCTCTGTCTTGTGAAAGTTTAATTTTAAAAAGTGCCGGGGTGTTTTGAATAAAGTTTACCGAAGTTTCTCCCTTTTTAAAAACCGGATGATTTATTACATTTTGTAAAAATCGAATGTTGGTTTTTACACCTCTTATTCTAAATTCTTTTAAGGCACGGGTCATTTTTCTTACGGCTCCGTCTAGCGTTCTTCCGTGGGCAGAAACTTTTACTAACATCGAATCAAAAAACGGACTTATTTTGTAAGAAGGATATACGCTTCCGGCATCTAACCGAATGCCCATTCCGGCTGCACTTCTATAGGTTGTTATGGTTCCGTAGTCGGGTGTAAAATTGTTTTCGGGGTCTTCGGTGGTAATACGGCATTGTATGGCATAACCGTAGGTTGCCAGTGTTTCTTGATTGTAAATTTTAATTTGTTTGTCGCTTAACTTATATCCTCCGGCTACAAAAATCTGAGTTTTCACCAAGTCAACGCCTGTAACCATTTCAGTTACGGTGTGTTCTACTTGAATACGTGGATTTACTTCAATAAAGAAAACGTTGTTTTGTTGGTCTATTAAAAACTCGACCGTGCCTATGTTATTGTAGTTTACTTCTTTGGCAATGGCAACGGCATAGGTGTACAGTTTTTGTTTTGCTTGTTGTGAAATATTAAAAGACGGAGCCATTTCTACCACTTTTTGGTGGCGTCGTTGCACAGAGCAATCCCGTTCAAACAGATGGCGAATGTTACTGTGGTTATCGGCTACAATCTGCACTTCGATGTGTTTGGGATTTTCTACATATTTTTCAAGAAACATTGTATCGTCTCCAAAGGCATTTTTGGCTTCGTTTTTAGCACTGTTAAAGGTGTTTTCTAAATCTTCAGGTGTACGAATAATACGCATTCCTCTTCCGCCGCCACCTGAAGCGGCTTTTAACATTACGGGATATCCTATTTTTTTGGCTTCGGATAAAGCAATATTAACTGAGGTGAGTTTTTTAGTATTGCTTTCTATAATAGGCACTTTACATTGTTTGGCAATTTTTTTGGCAGTAATTTTGTCGCCAAGAGCATCCATTACTTTGGGGTCGGGACCAATAAAAACAATATCGTTTTTGGCACATTGGCGTGCAAAAGTGGAGTTTTCGGAAAGGAAGCCGTAACCGGGATGTATGGCATCTACATCTTTTTCTTTAGCGAGAGAAATAATTTCGCTTATATCTAAATACGGTTTTAACGGTTGGGTGTCTTCACCGATTTGGTAGGATTCGTCTGCCTTGTAACGATGTTGCGAGTAGCGATCTTCGTAGGTGTAAATGGCAACGGTTTTAATATTTAACTCGGTGCAAGCTCGTAAAATACGAATGGCGATTTCGCCACGGTTGGCAACTAATATTTTTTTAATTTTCATCTCTTGATGTTTCTTGATTATAGCTCTATTCTTAATCTATAATATAAGGGTTTTCATTTTTGTAATTTCTAACAACAAATGCCAAAGCACTTTCTAAGATCTCGCCCATATTTTTTGATTTTTTAAAATTGATGTCTTTGGTGAGTTGGAATAAATCACGTTTAAGTTGGTTTATTTTATCCGGCGATGATATAGTATCTTTTTTCATACAATGTAATAACTCTGATAACCTAATGTGATTGCTTGTTGCTCGTTTTGCCAAGAGTGAACGTTCTTCCCTTTTATATTGGTCAATAGATCCGGCTTGTAAAACGTTTAATGTCATTTCTACCAGTTGATTATTTTCTTTTAAAAACTGAGGTTTATAAACTTTACAATTTCCTTCATAGGATTGCTGATCAAAATCAATGGCACGAATTCTATATTCAATTTTATCAAAATCGTGAGTAAGTACCATTACATAATTGTAAGAACGCATATCGCCCAATAGTCTAACGAAACAACGTTCGTTAAATTTGACAAACTCCTTTGCAATGGCTCGTTTGTCTTGAGCAGAACATAAATCTAAATCGTGCTCGATAAATACATCACCGGGAATACCCGAAATATGCTCTTCTATTAGTGTATTTTTATGGACTAAAAAATTAATGTGGTTAGGAGATAAAATATGTTCTAGTTCCAGTCCGTAAATACGGGAGGCATCTGCTTTTTTTATGTATAAATAGATGTAGTTGTCATTGAGAATGTTTCGCACTTTAATTCGAAAAGGTTTGGTGTTTCCAAAGGTGCAATAGTCAATACGGTCAATGTTTATATAAGGTAAGGTGGCATCACTTCCGTCTGCATGCAGTATTGTATACATTTTTTTTAGACTTAATTCTATTTCTTCACGTTCACTTTCAGCATAATAAGTACTAAGCCAAAGGGTGTCATTTCCTTTTTCATCAAGTATTTTTAGTCCGCCTTGAAAACGGAGTAAATCATCATAATAAATAGGGATTTTAATGTTTCTGGTATGCTTGGATAGGTAATCTGATAAACATTTGTTTATAGGAAATGCGGGCTTTTTTTTTGAAATTAGTTTTGCATCCATACCTAGGAAAATAACTAGGTGTGAAAGTTACTAAAGAAAATTGAAACAAACAATAAAGTTGTGTCTTTACACACCTTCGGCAATATGATGCAATTGGTTAGGATTGATTATTTTAATTTTTTTGCCAGAAGTTTCTAAAATACCTTCTTTTTTAAATTCTGATAAGATGCGAATACAAGATTCTGTGGCGGTTCCTACTAGATTTGCAATATCTTCTCTAGAGAGTGTAATGTTTAAAAAATCTTCGTTGTCTTCGCCAAAATTATTTTTTAGATGTAAAAGTGCTTCGGCTACCCGTTGTTTAACCGGTTTTTGCGACATATTTACAATTACATCGTCTGCTTCTTTTAGTTCGTGAGCCATAGTTCTAAGCAACTCTACTGTGTAATTAGGATTGTTTTTAAGGCTTTGAAGTATAAATTCTTTCGGTATAAAACAAACCTCCATATCATTAACAGCAACGGCTTTTAAATTAGCCGATTCTTGTGCTACTACAGATCGTTGCCCTAGAATCTCACCATTACTAACAAATTTAATAATTTGATCTTTTCCGTTTGGGCTTAATTTTGAAAGTTTTGAAATACCATAACGCACGCAGTAAACACCTTTTAGATGCTCGCCTTCATCAAAAATAACTTCGCCTTTTTTGTAAATTTTAGTAGTTTTTTTATCGCTAAGTTGCTTCAACTCAGGAATCGAAAAAGCTTTCATAGCATTAAACTTTCTAATTATACAACTTTCACATTTGCTCATGTGGCAAATTTACAACAAAAAAATATAAAGTTGATATTTGTCATATTTTATTATATAACTATCTTCAACCTTTGCAAAAGGGTATTAGTGCATTAATAATGGATAAAACAACTTGCTATCATTGTGGTGATGTATGCGAACAAGATACTATTACGTATGACGGAAAACCGTTTTGTTGTAATGGGTGTAAAACTGTATATGAAATTTTTTCAGAAAATAATTTAACCTGTTACTACGATTTACAACAAGCTCCAGGGACTACTCCTAAAGAAGTGGAGGGTAAGTTTGCTTTTCTAGACAATGAAGCTGTTTTAAAAAAACTGGTAGAGTTTGATGATGGCAAGAGCCGGATTGTAAATTTATACATTCCTTCAATGCATTGTAGTTCATGTATTTGGGTGTTAGAAAATCTTTCAAAATTGCAACCGGCGGTGAGTACTTCGCAGGTTAATTTTCCGAAAAAAACAGTTCGTATTACTTTTTCTTCAAAAGAATTATCCCTAAAAAATTTGGTATTATTGCTTAGCTCTATTGGGTATGAACCTTATATCTCTCTTGAAGATTATGATTCTGGAAAAAAAGCAGTAGATAGAAAACTTATTTACAAACTTGCTGTTGCCGGATTTGCTTTCGGGAATATTATGTTTTTATCATTTCCCGAGTATTTTAATCCTAACGAAAACGATTTTTGGTTACTACATTATAAGCCGATATTTAGGTGGTTGATGTTTGCATTTTCGGTGCCGGTTGTTTTTTATGCAGGGTGGGATTATTTTGTTTCGGCTTATAAAGGTTTGCGCGCAAGAATATTAAACATAGATGTGCCCATTGCATTAGGTATTACCGTGTTGTTTGTAAGAAGTACAGTAG
>JALWYP010000426.1 GCA_026992695.1 Flavobacteriaceae bacterium | reverse complement strand
TATTTTTCTCTTATACATTCTTTTTACTAGTTAGTACGAATCATCATGTACGTTAATTACAGCTCTACCACTAGGATCGTTCATATTTTTAAAACTTTCGTCCCATTCTAATGCAATTTTTGAACTACAAGCAACCGAGGGTTCTTGCGGGACACTTAAGGCAGCAGTATCACTTGGAAAATGACTTTCAAAAATACTTCGATAATAAAACTCTTCTTTTGTAGTAGGAGGTTGTATTGCAAACCTAAAATGTGCATTTTTAAGTTGTTCGTCTGTTACTTCTTTTTCAACCAGTTCTTTTAAAGTATCTATCCAATTATAACCAACACCATCGCTAAATTGTTCTTTTTGACGCCAAGCAACAATTTCAGGTAAAATATCTTCAAAAGCTTTACGAAGTATCCATTTTTCCATACCTCGTTTTGAAGTTTTATCGTTTCCTACCATTTTATCTTTTGGATTTAATCGCATCGCCACATCCATAAACTCTTTATCTAAAAAGGGGACACGTCCTTCAATTCCCCAAGCGGCTAACGATTTATTTGCGCGTAAGCAGTCGTACATATGCAGTTTTTCTAATTTCCGTACGGTTTCTTGATGAAATTCTTTTGCCGAAGGCGCCTTATGAAAATACAAATAACCTCCAAATATTTCATCGCTTCCTTCGCCAGAAAGTACCATTTTAATTCCCATTGCTTTTATCGCACGAGCCATAAGATACATTGGGGTAGAAGCACGTATGGTAGTAATATCATACGTTTCTAAATGATAAATAACATCTTTAATAGCATCTATTCCTTCTTGAATGGTAAATTTTATTTCGTGATGGACTGTATCTAAATAATCGGCTACTTTTTGGGCTGCGATTAAATCCGGAGATCCTTCGAGTCCAATTGCGAAGGAGTGAAGTCGGGGCCACCAAGCTGCTTCTTTATCACCACTTTCTATTCGTTTGTCTGCATACATCTTTGCAATAGCTGAAGTAATAGACGAATCCAATCCGCCCGAAAGTAAAACTCCATACGGAACATCGCTCATTAATTGCCGATGTACGGCTTTTTCCAAAGCATTTTTTAATTCATCTATACTACTGGTGTTGTCTTTAACAGCATCAAATTGCATCCAATCGCGGTTGTACCATTTTATTAGCTTACCGTCTTTACTGTGTAAATAATGTCCGGGAGGGAATAATTCGATTTTAGTACAAATACCTTCGAGAGCTTTTAATTCGGAAGCTACATAAAAAGTACCATTTTTATCCCAACCCATATACAACGGAATAATACCCATATGATCTCTTGCTATTAGGTATTCGTCTTTTTCTACATCGTAAAGTGCAAACCCGAAAATTCCGTTTAAATCATCTAAAAATTCAGTACCTTTTTCTTTATAAAGAGCCAAAATAACTTCACAATCACTTTTGGTTTGAAACTTAAAATCGGTTTCTAATTCTTTTCTAATGTTAAGATGATTATATATTTCACCATTTGCAGCGAGGACTAATTTTTTATCTTCAGAAAACAAGGGTTGTTTTCCTGAAGTAGGGTCTACAATCGCCAATCTCTCGTGGGCTAAAATTGCTTTCGGGTGTGAGAAAATCCCACTCCAATCCGGTCCGCGATGCCTAATAGTTTTAGACATTGTTAATAGTTGAGGTCTTAATTTTTCAGAAGGTTGCTTTAAGTCAAAAGCGCATACAATTCCACACATAATAGTAAATTTTAATAGTTAGTTAATAATGGTTTGTTTCTTATTTTAATTTAAATTCAAAAAAAAACCCGTCAAGTTCAAAAACCTGACGGGCATAAATATTGCGACAAGTTTTTGCTACGGCATCTTGTTATTATTATTATTATTAAAAATGTTGTTTAGCATAACTTGTATTGTTACTTGTTTTATCCGAGGTAAATATAATATGTTTTTTTAAAACTAAAAGAAATATAACTGTTAAAAAATTTAAGGGTTGTAATACGCTTTAAAAAATTATAACAATTTTAACGTAAGCTAATCGTTTGATTTGTTGTGTAGCAACAGGAATTTATTACTTTTGCTCTGCTTAAACAAAAACTCACTAAATCATGCCAATAAAAAAAATAATTTCAGTTCTTTTTGTTTTTATTTCAATTCTTTCTTATTCACAAAAAAAGGAAGAAGTTTTGCTAACCATTAACGGTAAACCGGTTTTTTCTTCAGAGTTTAAGAGAGTCTTTAAAAAGAATTTAGATTTGGTTCAAGATGATTCTCAAAAAAGTGTAGATGGTTATTTAGATTTATTTATTGATTACAAACTTAAAATAACCCAAGCTTATGCGCAAGGATTAGATACAACCTCTGCATATACCAAGGAGTTTAACAAATATAGAGACCAGTTAGCCCGTACTTATATTTATGAAGATGCCATTAAAGAAGAAGTCGCTAAAGAAGCCTATAACAGAGGGCTTGAGCAAATTAACGCAGACCACATATTAATTAAAGTAAATTATGATGCTTTGCCACAGGATACGCTAAAGGCGTATAATAAGATTGCCGAAATCAGAAAAAAAGCAGTTGCAGGTGAAGATTTTAATGAGTTGGCAAAAAAATATTCTGAAGAACCGGGTGCAAAAGAACGAGGCGGTAAGTTGGGGTGGTTTTCTGCTTTTCAAATGGTATATCCTTTTGAAACGGGCGCATATAATACAAAAGTAGGAGCGGTTTCACAAATTATTAGAACCTCTTACGGCTACCACATAATTAAAGTTAACGATAGACGTGCCAAAGGAAATGAGGTAAGCGTATCGCATATTATGATTTCGCCTAAAAAAAACGACTCTACTTTTAATCCCGAGCAACGTATTAACGAGATTTATGCAATGCTTCAACAAGGTGAATCTTTTGAAAGTCTTGCCAAACAATTTTCAGACGATAAAGCTTCCGGAAAAAACGGAGGAAAATTAAGACCTTTCGGAAAAGGACAATTACGAGCACCAAAATTTGAAGAAGAAGTATTTAAACTAAAAAAAGAAGGAGAAATATCAAAACCCGTACAATCTAAATTTGGGTGGCATATTATTCGATTAAATGAAATTCTTCCCATAAAATCTTTTGAAGAACAAAAAGCAGAATTAGAAAAACAAGTTTCTAAAGGAGAACGTTCAAAAGTAATTAATCAAAGTGTTATACAGCGTATTAAAGAAAAATATGGATTTATACAAGGTGAAGCATATACGTCCTTTTTTAATAAATATGTTTCCGATAGCATCTTAAAACTAAAATGGAAGTACACGCCAATAGTAAGTAAAGACAACAAAGTATTGTTTACAATTGGAAATAAAAAGGTGTATTTTGACGATTTTGCTCGCTTTATAGAAAGTAAACAAATAACAACAAGACGCCTAAAAACCAAGGAAGCTAAAATTGAAGCCCTGTATGAAGATTTTGAAGCCACAACGATTAAAGATTATTCAAAAGTACAATTAGAAAAAGAAAATCCCGAATATGCGGCTATTCTTGATGAATACAAAAGCGGATTGCTTATTTTTGATGTAATGGAAAAAAACATTTGGGATAAAGCTAAAAATGATTCGATTGGTTTGGAGAAATTTTATCAAAACAATAAACAAAATTACCTTTGGAAAACAAGAGTAGATGCTGTTTTATTTTCTGCAACTAATAAAGACATTGCACAACAAGTAAAACAAATGTTAACCAAGAATAAAACAGCAGACCAAATAAAAGAAACACTAAATAAAGACGGAAAAGTAGCGGTTATTATAAGTAAAGGTATTTTTGAAATAGACCAAAGAGAACTACCACAAGGATTTGAACCTACACAGGGAATATCAAAAATATACAATAAAGAAGATTCGTTTGTTATTGTACAAGTAAACGACGTTTTGTCAACATCAATAAAGCCATTAGA
>JALWYP010000425.1 GCA_026992695.1 Flavobacteriaceae bacterium | reverse complement strand
ATTTAGTGCCGTTTGAATAGCTACAACACCACCTACAAAAAATGAAATAAATGTAACAATACCTAACGAGCCTATTACAAGGTCGTCTATTTCTTTAAAAATTAGCTCTTTAAGTACTACTCTTTTTGTGGGATTAGAAAATACTTTTCTAATCATTATAAAATAAGAACCCGTATCGGAAAGGTATTTTAGCATAGGTGTTTTTATAGGCTTGCTAAAGTAATAAAATTAGTTGATAGATTTGCTTACTTATTTTTTTATGTATCGGTGCTTATTGTGTTGGGCAGTTCGTTTGTATCATCTTTTAAATATGGAAAATATTTTTTAAGTTGATTTCCGGCTTCAGTAATTCCGGAAACGAGTCCTTGTTTTATTTCTCCTTTTTTAAAGTGTGATGTAATTTTGTTTTTGGTTGACTCCCAAAAGTCATCAGGAACAACACTATTAATGCTAGCGTCTCCCATAATTACAAGTTGTTTGTCTTCTACAGCAATATAAATAAGTACACCGTTACCGTTTTTGGTATTGTCCATGTGTAAAAAATCGAAAACTTTTACAGCTCTTTCAAATACGTCATCAGCGGGATGTTGGGGAGTATTAAAATGTGCCTCCAGATGCACCCTAATTTCACCCGAAGTGTTTTTTTCGGCTCGTCTTATAGCCTCAACTATTTCGGCTTCTTGGGTTGGTGTTAAAAAATCTTCAACTTTAGACATTAGTTTTTCTTACCAAAATCAAACTCTACTTTTGGTGCTTTGTCGCTACCTTTTTCTGCTTCAAAATAGTCCATAGGTTTAAACTTTCCTACAAACATATTTATGATGTTGTTAGGAAATGTTTTTAAGTGCATATTATAGGGTTTTACGGTTTCGTTAAATCGATTACGCTCTACGTTTATTCGGTTTTCGGTACGTTCCAGTTCGTTAATTAATTCTTTAAAGTTTTCATTTGCTTTAAGTTCCGGGTATCTTTCAAAAACGGCTAACAAGCGAGAAAGAGCAGAGGTTAATCCGCTCTGTGCTGCTTGAAACTGTTTAAGTTGCTCGGGGGTAATATTGCTTGGGTCAATGTTTATTGAGGTTGCTTTGCTACGCGCTTCAATAATTTTGGTCAAGGTTTCTTGTTCAAACTCGGCATATCCTTTTGCTGTGTTTACAATATTAGGTATAAGATCTGCTCTACGTTGGTAGGCACTCTCTACATTAGCCCATTGTGATGTAGCAGTTTCTTGTAGTTTAATAGCGGTGTTGTAAAATTTTGGTCCTATCATAAACCCTACAATAGCAAGTAAGGCAACAATGGCGATGATAACAAAAAGCGATTTTTTCATGATTAGTGATGGTTGTTAAAGTAAAATTATAAATGGTTTTTAATTTTTAGTAATTCTTTTTTTACGTGTTCTAATTTACGAATTATTTCAAAATTAGTTGTTGTTTTTTGTTTATTTTCTTTTAGATGAATTTTTGCTCCTTCGAGTGTAAACCCTCTTTCTTTAACCAAGTGAAAGATAAGTTGAAGGTTTTTTATGTCTTCGGGAGTAAATTTTCGATTTCCTTTCGCATTTTTTTTCGGTTTAATTATATCAAACTCTTTTTCCCAAAATCGAATAAGTGAAGCATTTACGCCAAATGCTTTGGCGACTTCTCCTATACCGTAATATCGTTTTTCGGGTAGTGCTACGTACATTAGTCTAGTGATTGATTTTCGAGTTGCGCTACTTTAAGCAATTCGGCAAACTCTTCGGCGGTTAAGTTTCCGTAATAAAAATTAGTAGGGTTAATACGTTCACCGTCTTTAAAAATTTCGTAATGTAAATGGGGTGCTTCACTTCTTCCTGTGCTTCCTACAAAGCCTATTAGGTCTCCTCTTTTTACTTTTTGTCCTTTTGTAATGTTGTATTTGTACAAATGAGCATAAAGGCTTACGTACCCAAAACCGTGATCAATGCGTATGTGATTTCCGTAACCGGTAGATGTATTGTCGGCTCTAACAACTTTACCATCTCCAGAGGCATAAACAGGCGTGCCTCTAGGTGCTGTAAAATCCATACCCCAATGAAATTTTCTTGCCTTGGTGAAAGGATCTGTTCTATATCCATAACCTGAAGCAACACGTGTTAAGTCTTCATTTTTAACGGGTTGAATAGCCGGAATGGCTGCCAATAATTTTTCTTTATCGGCTGCTAGTTGGGCAATTTCTTCTAAAGATTTTGATTGAATTACAATTTGCTTTGTTAAAATATCTAATTTTTTACTGGTCGAGATAATAAGTTTAGAATTGTCAAAACCTTCAAAGTCTTTGTATCTGTTTACTCCGCCAAATCCTGCTTTACGCTGTTCTTCAGGAATGGGATTGGCTTCAAAATACACTCGATACAAATTGTTATCGCGTTGGGCAATTTCGTCTAAGACAACTTGAGCGTGCTCCATTTTTTTGTTGAGTAGCTCAAACTGAAGCTCCATATTAGAAAGTTCTCTTTTAAGTTCTTTTTCCTTAGGAGTTTCTATGTACGGAAGGTTTAAGTAAACCAATAAGAGTAGAAAACCACTTAAAAACATACCCAAAAAGCTGAGTAATAAAAACCCTAATTTACGCCCTTTTTTAGGTTCAATCTTCCTGTAGGATAATGTTTCGCTATCGTAATAATATTTTACTTTAGACATATCTTAAAAATACCTATTTTTGCTGTTTGGTAATTGTAACGAACTACAAATATAATAAATTGTTTGTGTAACCATAAACTGCGTGACTTTTATATAAAATTTAACAAATGAAATCCAAAGAAATACGTTCCCGTTTTTTAGAATTTTTTGAATCAAAAAAACATAAAATAGTTACATCTGCCCCGATGGTAATTAAAGATGACCCTACACTAATGTTTACCAATGCGGGGATGAATCAGTTTAAAGAATATTTTTTAGGTAATAAACCTGTTGTAAATCCTAGAATTACCGATACTCAAAAATGCCTTCGCGTAAGCGGAAAACATAACGACTTGGAAGAAGTGGGTATGGATACCTACCACCACACCATGTTTGAAATGCTGGGAAATTGGAGTTTTGGAGATTATTTTAAAAAAGAAGCAATCTCTTGGGCTTGGGAGTTGTTAACCGAGGTTTATGGAATTGATAAAGAAATATTATACGTAACCATTTTTGAAGGAGATGCTTCTGAAGGACTAAAACGCGATACCGAAGCCTTTGATTTATGGAAGCAATACGTTCCCGAAGACCGAATAATTAACGGAAATAAAAAAGACAACTTTTGGGAGATGGGCGAGCAAGGTCCCTGCGGACCGTGTAGTGAAATACATGTTGATATTCGTCCAAAAGAACAACGCGAAAAAATATCGGGAAGAGATTTGGTTAATCAAGATCATCCTCAAGTGGTTGAAATATGGAATCTGGTGTTTATGCAGTTTAACCGAAAAGCAGACGGAAGCCTTGAAAAACTTCCTGCCCAACACGTAGATACCGGAATGGGTTTTGAACGCCTTTGCATGGTACTTCAAAACAAACAAAGCAACTACGACACCGATGTTTTTACACCCATTATTAGGGAAATTGAAGCTGTAACAAAATCAAAATATGGCAACGATGAAAAAGTTGATATTGCCATTCGTGTTATCGCAGACCATCTTCGAGCAGTTGCTTTTTCAATAGCAGATGGGCAACTACCGGCAAACTCGGGTGCAGGTTATGTGATTCGTCGAATTTTGCGGAGAGCGATTCGATACGGATTTACTTTTTTAAACACTAAACAACCTTTTATTTATAAATTGGTGCCTACTTTGGTGAAACAAATGGGAGCAGCTTTTCCGGAGTTAAAAAAAGAAAAAAATCTTATTACTAATGTAATTAAGGAAGAAGAGGCTTCTTTTTTACGAACCTTGGATCAAGGGTTATTAC
>JALWYP010000424.1 GCA_026992695.1 Flavobacteriaceae bacterium | reverse complement strand
ATACGGAATAGATACTTTTAGCCTTGTATTGGCGCAAGTAGCAAACGTAACTTTAATAAAACCCAAAGACGAAATAATAGGAAAAATAAATTATAGATGGCTTAAAAGAAAAGTAACTGTTATTACAATAAAGGATGTTTCAAAATTACAATTCCCCACATTTATTAAGCCGGTTAAACCTAAATCTTTTAAAGCTGCAATTTATTCTGGTTTTAAAGATTTTATTAAAGAGACAAAAGGTATTGAAAAAGAGGAAAAGGTGATACACTCTAATATAATTGATATTGAAAGTGAAGCCCGGGCATTTGTATTAAATAATAAAATTCTTGATATTGCAATTTACGAAGGTAACGCCGACCTGTTATTAGCAAGAAAGTTTTTGGAAGATTTTTTAAATCCCTATTTTATCGATTTGCCAAAAACATATGTTGTAGATTTAGGGTACAATAAAACTGATAAATGGTTTATTATCGAATTCAATTCAAGTTGGGGAGCAGGCTTAAATTCGTGTAACCCTAACAAAGTTATTAAAGGAATAAGAGAGGCCACAATAAATAAAAAAACAGAGTAGAGTAAATAACCGGTGATTTCAATCATATACCTCTCACTTCTGTCGCCAAGGTAAGAACAAACCGGAATTTTAGAAAATTACCAAACCTCAACCGGAATTAAAATACCGGAGGTTTTGGTGTCGTATTGCGGATTTGACACGATAGAGTAAATCCTTCAATGACTTCCTACAAAAAGAAGAGAAACTTTTACAAGTATATTTTTAAGAAAACAAATTGGTTTAAGGCTTAATTTTTGTAATCTATAAACAAAATCAATTGTGTATCTTTATCCCATGAAACAACTCGTCGTTTTTTTATTATTAATTAGTTCAATTTGCGTTAGCGCACAAAACGATGCGTTAGCAAAAAACTATTTCCAACAAGGGCAGTACGAAAAGGCGGCATCTATTTATAAAAAACTCTACAAACAAAACACCTACCAATTTAAATACTTACAGTCTTTAGTTGCTTGTTACCAACAACTCGAAGAATATGAAAAAGCCGAAAATGCTTTGCAAGAAAAACTTAGTGAAAAACGGGCAAATCCATCGCTTTACGTAGATTTTGGCTACAATTACGCATTGCAAAAAAAGGACAGTTTGGCAAAAGTAAATTACGAAATTGCCGTTCAAAAAGCCAAAGAAAATAAAAACTATGTTTATGTTGTAGGAAAACGTTTTGAAGATTTTTCATTGCTGGATTATGCTATAAAAGTATACGAAAATGCTTCCGATGGCGACTCTAGAAGAACTTTTGAAACCAAACTTGCCCGAATTTACGGTGAGCAAGGAAAAACCCGAAAAATGTTTCAGGCTTACCTTGATTTAATTACTAAAAACCCGGGATATTTAAGTACCTCGCAACGAATTTTCAGTCAATATATTACCGAAGACCCTTTTAACGAAGCAAATGAAATTCTGAGGAAAGAATTGCTTAAACGCTCGCAAGACAACCCCAATATTCTGTATAACGAGTTACTTAGTTGGTTGTTTATTCAACAAAAACAGTTTAAAAAAGCATTTATTCAAGAAAAAGCCATCTTTAAACGAATGGAAGACAATGATCTATCCGGAATTATAGAGCTTTCATATATTGCTATTTCAGAAAAATATTTTAAAGAAGCCTCTGAAATAGTACAATTTGTTGTTGCAAACGCAGTAACTCCCGAAACAAAAATGCAAGGCGAACAATTATTACTAAAAATTAAGTTGGAAACCGCTTCGCCAAAAGAGTATGCAAAAATAGACGAACAATATAAAAAGCTACTTCAACAATACGGCAACAACACAAACAGTTTTTTGCTTCAACTGGATTATGCTCGATTTTTAGCCTTTAAGTTTGCCAAAAAAGAAGAAGCTGTAACAATGCTGAAAGCATTTAGCAAAAACCATAGGCTTAGTCGTTACCAAGAAGCCAAAATAAAGATGTTACTGGCAGACATTTTGGTTTTTGAAGAAAAATTTAACCAAGCACTTATTTATTATTCGCAGATTCAGAATAAGATAAAGGGAGATGTCTTAGCTCAAGAAGCCCGTTTTAAAATTGCTCAAACCAGTTATTTTAAAGGCGATTTTCGGTGGGCAAAAATACAATTGGATGTATTAAAAAAATCCTATACGCAACTTATTGCCAACGATGCGATGCAACTTAGTTTTATAATTCATGACAACTCGTTGGAAGATTCTACCCAAACCGCTTTAAAAAAATATGCCCGAGCCGATTTGTTAGCCTACCAAAACAAGCCCAAAGAAGCATTAGTGATTTTACAAGATATTTTAACTCATCATAAAGGCGAAAAAATTGAAGATGAAGCATTGTTTAAATCTGCCCAAATGAATGAAAAGCTTCAACAATACACAAAAGCTGAAGAAGCCTACTTAAAAATTATTGAATTTTATAAAGATGATATTTTGGCAGATGATGCATTATTTAACTTGGCAAAGTTGTACGAAACACAATTAAATATGCCCGAAAAAGCGAAGGCATTTTACGAACAACTTATCTTTAATCACCAAGACAGTATTTATTATATCGAAGCGCGCAAGCGATTTAGAAAACTTCGGGGCGATACTATTGAACAATAACACTATCTTAGCCTCTAATGTATATATACAACGTAACAGTAAATATAGAAAACAGCATAAAGGACCAATGGTTACAATGGATAAAAAACCATATCCCGCAAGTATTGGCAACCGGAAAATTTAGTGGTGCCAAGCTCACAAAAGTTTTGGTAGATGAAAAAAATGACTCCACCACCTATTCCATTCAATACCGAGCAAAATCGCGTAAAGATTTAGACGATTATTATACCCATTTTGCCGAAAAACTACGTACCGAAGGATTGCAACTTTTTGCCGATAAAATGCTTGCCTTTAGAACCGAGTTGGAAATTATTGATGAATACCAAGTAACTTTTAATAATAATGAAAAAGAAGAAGAATAGATGTAGTTGGTGTGGCAATGACCCCTTATATATAAGCTATCATGATAAAGAATGGGGTGTTCCGGTTTACGATGACAATAAGTTGTTTGAGTTTTTAGTACTGGAAACATTTCAAGCCGGATTAAGCTGGATAACCGTTTTAAAAAAACGAGAAAATTTTAGAAAAGCTTTTGATGATTTTGATTATGAGAAAATTACTGCTTTTTCCGAAAAGAAAATAACTTCTTTACTTCAAGATAAAGGAATTATTAGAAACAAACTTAAAGTAAAAGCAACGGTAACTAATGCACAAGCATTTATAAAAGTACAAAAGGAATTTGGCAGTTTTAGTAAGTACATTTGGGGCTTTGTAAATGGCAAACCCATTGTAAACACCTTTAATTCGCTATCTGAAATTCCTGCCAATACACCCTTAAGCGATACCATTAGTATCGACTTAAAAAAACGCGGATTCAAATTTGTGGGCAGCACGGTGATTTATGCACATATGCAAGCCACCGGAATGGTAAACGACCATATAACAAGTTGCTTTAGACATAAGGAAGTATAAGAAATAAAAGAAAGAATTAATTGGTGCCTACGGTATTTAGTTTTTCTTTTTTAGGCAACTGTTCTCCCAGCGCTTTTAACGTTTGGTTATATCTAAACAAAAGTTGTTTATCGGTTAGGGTTGTTACTTCAAAAAGCTTTTTAAACCAGTATTTAGATTTTTCAAAGTCGTTGTTAAAATAATATGCATTTGCTAGTTCTTTGTATATTTCGGGAGTTCCATAACCATCTTTAACATAAGCTTCATATACCTTAACACGGTCAATATCGGTGTTTACATTTATGGTTGAATTGGCTTTAGATTGAGAAAAACCGGAAAGCGAAGCACAAAAAAGTATAATAAAAACGGGGATTTTTATAAATTTCATTTTTCGG
>JALWYP010000423.1 GCA_026992695.1 Flavobacteriaceae bacterium | reverse complement strand
TATTTTTGTTGTTTAAAATCAATCTAAATAAAAATAAGTGATTACAATTGCTTCATTATCGATAGGTCAAAAAGGGAAAATTAAAGATTTTCCGGTAGATGAGTTACCTTTAAAATTATTGGAAATGGGATGTTTGCCCGAAAATGAGGTTGAGTTATTACAAAAGGCTCCGTTTGACGATCCTTTGTATTTAAAAATAAACGGAAGCTATGTTTCTATTCGGAAAGAAATGGCTAAAAAAATTGAAATCGAACTGCTGTAAGTTATGGCAAAACAAATTAATGTTGCGCTAATAGGAAACCCTAATACGGGAAAAACTTCGGTTTTTAATATTCTTACAGGGCTCAATCAAAAAGTTGGGAACTACCCAGGAATAACGGTAGAAAAAAAAGAAGGGGTTTGTAAATTAGATAGAAACCTAAAAGCACACATTATAGATCTTCCGGGCACGTATAGCTTAAATGCTTCTTCGGCTGATGAAAATGTAGTAATTGAATTACTTTTAAATAAAAACGATAAAGATTATCCCGATGTAATTGTGGTAATTAGCGATGTTGAGAACCTAAAGCGAAACTTATTGCTTTTTACCCAAATTAAAGATTTAAAAATCCCAACTATTTTGGCTATTAACATGGCAGATAGGATGAAGCGAAAAGCCATTTCGTTGGATATTGAAAAGCTTGAAAAGCTTTTAAATACAAAGATTGCATTAATAAGTTCTCGAAAAGAAACCGGAATAGACAAACTGAAAGAGCTTATAATTAACTATAAAAACCTTCCTAAAAAGCCTTGTTTATATGCTGCTAAAATAGCCCCCGATTATTTTGAAAGACTACAAAAAACTTTTCCTAGTCAAGATTTATATAAACTATGGTTGGTAATTACACACGATGTAAATTTTGGTTCAATTACTAGAAATGAGCCTCAAGTAAAATCGTTTAAAACCGAAAGCCATAATAATTTAAAACGGTTGCAACAAAAAGAAACCATTGTACGGTATCAGTTTATTAATACTATTTTAAAACAAACTTATAAAGTAGATAAAGAAAAAGCCACCGATTTACGAAGTAGATTGGATAGAATACTTACCCATAAAATTTGGGGATATGTAATTTTTGTAGCCATCTTATTTGTTATTTTTCAAGCAATTTTTGATTGGAGTAGTTACCCAATGGATTTTATTGACCAATCTTTTACCTCCCTGTCCGAATGGTTAAAAAATGCGTTACCGGCAGGGGACTTTACTAATCTTGTAACCGAGGGAATCATTCCGGGATTAGGAGGAATAGCTATTTTTATACCGCAAATTGCATTTTTATTTTTCTTTATATCCATATTGGAAGAAAGCGGGTATATGAGCCGTGTGGTGTTTTTAATGGATAGAATAATGCGACGTTTCGGATTAAGCGGAAAAAGTGTTGTTCCGTTAATTTCAGGAACTGCTTGTGCTATTCCGGCAATTATGGCGACTCGAAATATTGAAAATTGGAAAGAACGACTCATTACCATTTTGGTAACTCCTTTTACAACGTGCTCGGCACGTTTGCCGGTGTATTTAATAATTATTGCTTTGGTAATTCCCGAAGAAAAAGTATTGGGGTTTATAAGCTTGCAAGGATTGACACTTTTAGGATTATATTTTTTAGGATTTGCCACGGCAATTGTTGCCGCCTTTACCTTAGATAAGTATTTAAAAGTAAAAGGAAAATCGTTTTTTGTGGTAGAAATGCCTAACTATAAGCTTCCGTTGGCAAAAAATGTAGGCTTAACCGTTTTAGAAAAAACCAAAGCATTTGTTTTTGGTGCGGGAAAAATTATTTTATCTATTTCTATTATATTGTGGGTTTTGGCATCATATGGACCCGGAGATTTTAGTAAGGCGGAAGAAATTATCACTTCTTCTAGTAAATCGAGTTCATTAACCCAAGAACAATTACAAAGTAAAATAGCCGCTTTTAAACTGGAGCACTCCTATATTGGGATTTTAGGTAAAACCATAGAACCTGTTGTAAAACCATTGGGCTATGATTGGAAAATAGGTATTGCGTTAATCAGTTCGTTTGCTGCAAGAGAAGTATTTGTAGGTACATTAGCCACTATTTATAGCGTGGGAAATAATGATGAAGAAACCATAAAAACACGAATGAAACAAGAGGTTAATCCCAAAACAGGACTACCGGTGTTTACATTGGCTACCGGAGTATCTCTGTTGCTTTTTTATGCTTTTGCGATGCAATGTATGAGTACGTTAGCCATAGTAAAAAGAGAAACCAACAGTTGGCGATGGCCCTTATGGCAATTGGTTTCGATGACAGCTTTGGCATATTTAATAGCCTTGCTTGTTTATCAATTAATTAAATAATAGAAGTATGCAAACCGTATTAGTAATTATTGTCTTTATTGTTGCTGCCGGATTTTTAGTTAAAAAATTTATTTGGAACCCATCCTCTTCAAAAAACAAGAAAGGAAAATGCGGTAGTAAAGATTGCGGATGCCATTAATTTACTACTAAAAGAAGTGTGTAGCTCTCTTTTTCTATTTTATTTTCTACCGAGGGGTAGGGAGTTAAACCAACTACTTTAATAGTAAATGCCTCGTTAAAAAAGATACTGTCTCCCGTGTATTCTCCGGGTAATTTTTTTCCTAAAATTAGTTCTTTTTGAATAGGGTCTTGTCCTTCTTCGGTAACTTCTATAAGCATTTTCGCTCTACCTGCCCAAACACAAGTAGTACCGGTTGGGCAACGAGAATCTTCTAATACATCTATTAGCTTGATGGTTAGATTTTCAACAATAATAGATTGATTATAAGGTGCTTTAATAGTAATAATGGGTGTTTTTCCTTCTTTAGTTTGCGAAAATAGAAAAGTGGAAAATAAGATAAAACTTAACAAAAGTAAGGTGTTTTTCATAATACAAAGATGTTAACTATAAAAGTAAAGGAAAAAATCGTACCAAAAATTAATTGGCGATATTTTTTTAACTAATTAACCCAATCCAACATCCAGTGACATCATCACAATAAATCCTCCTATAAACCCTAAGGTTGCTATATCGGTATATTTATCACGTTGCGTTTCAGGAATTACTTCTTCTACTACTACAAAAATCATTGCTCCGGCTGCAAAAGCCAAGGCGTACGGTAAAATGGGGGTGAAAAATGAAACTGCTAGAGCTCCTAAAACCGCAGCAATGGGTTCTACAATAGCAGATAATTGTCCGTACCAAAAGCTTTTAAGCCTGCTTAATCCTTGTCTTCGTAGTGGCATAGAAACAGCAAATCCCTCCGGGAAATTTTGAATACCAATACCTATTGCTAATGTTATGGCAGCAATTACCATTTGGGTTTGTTCTACTCCGGTGAGTGTTGAGGCTGCACCAAAAAGAACACCTACTGCAAGCCCTTCCGGAATATTATGTAAGGTTATGGCTAATACCAATAAAATGGTTCGATGCCATTTTGTTTTTATTCCTTCGGCTTCACTTACTCTAAAATTAATATGTAAATGAGGTAATATTTTATCTAACCCGAAAAGAACCAATGCACCAAATGCAAAACCACTAGCTGCCGGAATAACTTTTACAAACCCTTCTCCTTGGCTATTCTCGATTGCAGGAGCTAATAAACTCCAAAAACTTGCGGCTACCATAACGCCTCCTGTAAAACCCAACATACCGTCTAAAACGGCTCTGTTTGCTTTTTTAAAAAAGAAAACCAATGCTGCTCCCAATGCTGTTAATCCCCAAGTAAAAAGCGATGCATATAATGCGGACAACAAGGGGTGTTGTTTTCCAAATTCTATTAGTTGATCAAACATGTTCACTTATTTGTATAAAAAGATTTTTCGCTATTTTTTTTGAAATAAAAAACTGTTCGTTTCTAACTTGAATAATCATCGATCCGTCAAAAAATTCCTTTCCTAACAC
>JALWYP010000422.1 GCA_026992695.1 Flavobacteriaceae bacterium | reverse complement strand
AAGTTAATATCTGATTATGCATTTATTAGCCAGTAAATTCTATTTTTTTATTAAGATGAAATGAAACTATTTTTTTATCTATCCAAAATTTATGTAGCTTGGTAACATGAAAAATATGGTATTTGTTTTTTGGTTTATGACGAGTTTTCTGTTTTCTCAAAAATATGTGGATTTAGTTTCAGTAACCGTAGGAAAAAACACAAATGCTAAGTTTGAAGGTACTTCCTTTTCATCAAATGCAAATACAATAGATGTAGCTACTGTTTTCCCCATTGTTATAGATAAAAAAAATACATTTATTTCCGGAATCGATTTTTCATCAACCTCAATTTCTCTATTTCCTGAATCTTCATCCACTAATTTATACAGCACAACACTAAAGGTAGGGATGGCTACAACGTTTTCTGAAAAATGGAGTACAACTTTTGTTTTGTTGCCAAAAATAGCTTCCGATTATAAATCCCTTTTGGGAAAAAATTTTTACTTGGGTGGTGTAGCTTTAGTTAAACTTCAGAAAAAAGAAAATCTAAAATACCGCTTTGGTGTTTATGCTTCAACCGAAGCTTTTGGATTATTTACAACTCCTATTTTGGGTTTGTATTATAAAAGTCCTAACAAACGGTTTGAAATAGATGCCTTGTTGCCCATTTCTTTAGATATTAACTATGGTTTTAAAAACTTCACATTAGGTTTTGATTATACAGGGTTAGGTCGTAGTTATAAGCTGCAAACACAGCCTAATGTTTATGTAGAGCAAAGCCCGTTAGAATTTAGTAGTTATTTTCAAATCAACCCATTTAATAAATCGTTTTTAATACGTGCAAAATTAGGAATAACCACCAACGAGCACGAGGTCTATCTAAAAGAAGACACCATTAAATTTAAGATTTCGGCTTTTGAGTTTGGCAGGAATCGAAACCAACTTAATCCCTCCTTATCAAACACTTTTTTTGTTAGAATTCAGGCTATTTACCGTTTTGATATAGAAAAATGATAATTTTTGTATATTTGGAAAGAAAAATTAACTCCCCTAAAAAATGAATACAAATATTAACGAGGTATGGAAACCATACCGAAGAGAACATTGGAAAAAAGAGTTACATCTGGAAGTGTCTAATTTTGGAAACATTTATCAAGATATGAAGAATGTAAAAGGCAAACCAATAAAGGTATATACCTTAGCAGGTTACGATGTTTTTACTATTCCTAAAAAGAATGGAAAAAACGATTTGCTTTACATACACCGAATGGTTGCCGAACTATTTTTAGAAAACGATAAAAGCAAACCTTTTGTTATTCATAAAGATTTTAACAAGAAAAACAATCATATTAGTAACTTAAAATTTGCGACTAAAAAAGAATTAATTGCGCATAACAAAAACAACCCTTTAAGACAGAAGCCTTCTTACTCGAAGTTAAGTGATGCAAAGGTAAAATTATTAAAACGAAGAATTTTTGATCCTAACCGAAAAACGCGCTTGCGCCTTATAGCCAAACAATTTGGTATTTCCGAAATGCAGTTATACCGCATTAAACGTGGTGAAAATTGGGGTCATGTAACCGATTGGTAAATGGAAAAAAAGTGTCCTGAATGCGGAAGAAAAATTATAGGCAGAGCCGACAAAAAGTTTTGTAGCGACGGTTGCAGAAATGCCTATAACAATTCGCTTAACAAGGACACTAAAAACTTGTTGCGTACCATAAACAACAGGTTACGAAAAAACTACCGAATATTAGAATCTCAAAACCCAACCGGAAAAACCAAAATAACTAAAACCAAGTTGTTACAGTTGGGTTTTGATTTTAGTTATTTTACCTCAATTTATACTACTAAAGCCGGCACCATATATTATTATGTCTATGACCAAGGATATTTACCGTTAGACAACGGGTTTTACTTATTAGTTAAAAGAGAATTAAACGGTTAGCTTTTTTATTCTATAATTTTCATCTCGTTTATTAACCGGTTTGCTCCGGCATATTTATCAATAATAAACAGCACATAACGGATGTCTACCATAATGTTTCTACAAATTTCGGGGTCATAATAAATGTCACTCATAGTGCCTTCCCAAACGCGGTCAAAATTAAGACCTATTAAATTTCCGTTTGCATCAATCACAGGGCTTCCGGAATTTCCACCTGTTGTATGGTTGGTTCCTAAAAAACAAACTGGCATTTTTCCATTCTCATCGGCAAACTTTCCGTAATTTTTTGAAGCGTATAAGTCTTGCAATTTTTGAGGAACGTCAAATTCATAATCGCCGGGAATGTATTTTTCCATCACACCATCGAGATGTGAAATTGGATAATAGTAAACACCGTCTTTAGGAGCATACCCTTTTACCTGCCCGTAAGTTACTCTTAGGGTGCTATTAGCATCGGGGAAATATCGCTCATTTGGCAATACTTCCATTTGTGCCTTGATATACAATTTTTGAAGATTATTAATTTTATCGTTTAACGCAAAAAAGGATGGATTTAGGGTACGATAAAATTCTTCAAAATAAGGTTTTGCATATTGATATGCAGCATCGCTATTAATTTTTGAAATAATTTCTTGAGGTGTTCCGGTTAGCATTTGCGCAGTATTTTCAAAAGAAGTAAATCCGGTTTTATCGTAAATGGAAGCATCTGCACTTTTTGTATAAAGTGGCATAATGGCGTTAAAAACTCCTTTGTCCACTTGGACATTGTAGTTTTTAAATAGTTTTTTTGCACGGGATAATATATATTTTTTTGTTTGAATAAAATAGGTGTCCCCTCTATTTAAAGAACTTTCAAGTTGAAACATTCTAAACATTAGTTGCATCAACTCGTTGTTTCTAATAAAGACTTCTAAAAAATTAGAACGTTTAACAGCAATGGGTTCTATTTCTTTATACAATTTATCAAATTGAGTTAAGAGATTGCCATATTTTTCAAGTAGTCCTTTTTGGTTTATTTTTTGAAGAAACATTTTTTCAAAATCTTTCTTTTTACCAATAGCATTTGTTTTTTCTAAACCCAGATTTTCACCTATCCATTTTTTCCAATAATTAGCTATCCTGGCTTGTTTTGATGCGTATTGAATACGTATTTTATCATCTTCTTTCATCGCTTTATCAATAACTTGCAAGGCTGCTTCACGAATAGCAATATTACTTGGGTTAATTTTTTGAGTGATTTGCTCTACGGCTACTGCCGGAAGGTATTCGTTAGTTCTTCCCGGAAACCCGAATACCAACGTAAAATCGCCTTCTTTTATTCCTTTTATAGAAATAGGTAAAAAATGTTTCGGCTTAAAAGGCACGTTATCAAAACTGTATTTTGCAGGCTTATTATCTTTTGAAGCATAAATTCTAAACATTGAAAAATCGCCGGTATGTCTTGGCCAAACCCAATTGTCTGTATCGCTGCCAAACTTACCAATGCTTGCCGGCGGTGCTCCTACCAATCTAATATCTTCATATCGTTCGTAAACAAATAAAAAATACCGGTTTCCTTTATAAAATGCTTTTATCTTGGTTTTTTGCCAAGCTTCTTTTTTAGTTGCCTTTTCTAAAGCGTTGCTGTTTGAATTTATTTTAGATTGTTTTTCTCTTTCAGGCATAGCATCACTAACCCCAAGCAAAACTTGTTCGGTAACATCTTCTATCCGAACGATAAAATCTACATACAACCCTTCGTTTGGAAGCTCATCTGCATAACTTTTTGCCCAAAAGCCATTTTTAATATAATCATTATCGAGTGTTGAATGCGACTGTATCTGGCTAAAACCGCAATGATGATTGGTAAGCAACAATCCCTTAGGCGAAATTACCTCTGCGGTACACCCTCCGTTAAAATGAACAATGGCATCTTTTAAAGAAGAAGTATTAACATCGTAAATATCTTTGGCAGTAAGATTACTACCCAGTTGCTTCATTTCTTGTTCGTTCATTCCCTCAAGAAGC
>JALWYP010000421.1 GCA_026992695.1 Flavobacteriaceae bacterium | reverse complement strand
GGTATTAATTGATGATGCACGTACACCCCTTATTATTTCCGGTCCGGTGCCGGAAGGAGACAGGCACGAATTTAACGAGTTAAAACCCAAAATTGAAAGCATTGTAAGTGTACAAAAAAAATACCTAACAGGCGTTTTAGCCGAAGCCAAAAAATTAATTAAAGAGGGCAATACCAAAGAAGGAGGTTTTCAGTTATTGCGTGTTTACAGAGGGCTACCCAAAAACAAAGCACTTATTAAATTTCTTTCGGAAGAAGGAGTAAAGCAAATTCTTCAAAAAACCGAAAACTTTTATATGCAAGATAACAACCGCGAAATGCCAAAGGTAGATGCCGAGTTGTATTTTGTTATCGATGAAAAAAACAATCAGATTGAACTTACCGACAAAGGAATCGATTTCCTTTCAGGTAGTGATGACCCCGATTTTTTTGTAATGCCCGAAATAGGAACCGAGATTGCAAAAATTGAATCGCAAAACCTTTCACCTGAAGAAGAAGCAAAACTTAAAGAAGAACTTTTTAAAGATTTTGGAGTTAAAAGTGAACGTATCCATACCATTAATCAGTTATTAAAAGCCTATGCGCTTTTTGAAAAAGATACCGAGTATGTTGTAATGGATAACAAAGTAATGATTGTTGACGAGCAAACCGGACGTATTATGGACGGAAGACGTTACAGCGACGGGCTTCACCAAGCCATTGAAGCAAAAGAAAATGTAAAAATTGAAGATGCTACGCAAACCTTTGCTACCATCACGCTTCAAAATTACTTTAGAATGTACCGAAAACTATCCGGTATGACCGGTACAGCAGTAACCGAAGCAGGAGAACTTTGGGAAATTTATAAACTAGACGTGGTAGAAATACCCACTAACCGACCCATTGCAAGAGACGATAGAGAAGATAAAATTTACAAAACCAAACGCGAAAAATACAACGCAGTAATTGAAGAAGTAACCGAGTTAAGCCGAGCCGGAAGACCGGTATTAATTGGTACAACATCGGTTGAAATATCTGAACTGTTAAGCCGAATGTTAAGCATTCGAAAAGTACCACACAATGTATTAAATGCAAAATTGCATAAAAGAGAAGCCGATATTGTTGCCGAAGCAGGACAAGCCGGTATCGTAACCATAGCTACCAATATGGCAGGTAGGGGAACCGATATTAAACTATCTGATGAGGTTAAAAAAGCAGGAGGTTTAGCGATTATAGGTACCGAGCGTCATGATTCTCGTCGGGTAGACCGTCAGTTACGGGGTCGTAGTGGACGACAAGGAGATCCCGGAAGCTCGCAATTTTACGTTTCACTAGAAGACAACTTAATGCGTTTGTTTGGTAGCGAACGAATTGCTAAAATGATGGATAGAATGGGATTGCAAGAAGGAGAAGTAATTCAACACTCCATGATTTCAAAATCTATTGAACGCGCACAGAAAAAAGTAGAAGAAAATAACTTTGGAGTACGTAAGCGTCTTTTAGAATACGATGATGTAATGAACGCCCAACGTGAAGTAGTCTATAAACGTCGTCGTCACGCACTTTTTGGAGACAGGTTGCGAGTAGATTTGGCGAATATGATTTACGATACTGCCGAAGTAATAACCGAAAGTAATAAAGAAGCCCAAGATTATAAAAATTTTGAGTTTGAACTCATTCGGTATTTTTCAATGAGCTCACCGGTTACTCAAAGTGAGTTTGATAGCTTAAATACATTAGAAGTTGCCGGTAAAGTTTATAAAGCTGCTTATAAACATTATCAAGAAAAAATGGAACGCAATGCCGAGTTGGCGTATCCCGTAATAAAGAATGTGTACGAAAATCAAGGCGATCAATACAAACGTATTTTAGTGCCGTTTACCGATGGTGTTAAAACGCTAAACGTAGCAACAGATCTTGAAAAAGCCTATCAAACCGAAGGAAAACAACTCATTCAAGATTTTGAAAAAAACATTACACTTGCCATAATTGATGATGCATGGAAAACCCATTTACGTAAAATGGATGAATTAAAACAATCGGTTCAGTTGGCAGTTCATGAACAAAAAGACCCGTTGTTAATCTATAAATTTGAAGCCTTTGAGTTGTTTAAAAATATGATAGAAAAGGTGAATAAAGAAGTGATATCGTTCTTATTTAAAGGGGAAATTCCGCAAGAAAATATCCCGAATATTCGTGAAGCAAGACAGGTTAAACCTAAAGAAAAGTTGCAAGAACAAAAAGACGAAATCCCTAATATGGACGAACGAGCTGCACAATCACGGGCTGCCGGAAATACACAACCACAACCTCAAATTACCGAAACCATTATTAGAGAACGCCCAAAAATTGGTCGTAATGAACGCGTTACCATTAAAAATGTAATGTCGGGTGAAAGTAAAGAGGTAAAATACAAACAAGCCATTCCTTTAATTGAAAAAGGAGAATGGGTATTGGTTGAATAGTAACTAAATTTTATAAAAAAACCTCAAAGATTTTTATTCTTCGAGGTTTTTCTTTTTAAAATAATAAATTTTACTCTGGCCCCGAAGCAAAAATAGCTTCCATATACGATTCTGCCCAAATAATTATATCCTCTTTTTGTTTTTCTGAAAGTTTGGCTTCTCGATGCAGAATTAGATACGTTTCTAATGGCATTTCATTTTCTTCCAATACTTCGGTAACTTCATCTAAAGCATCTAATTTATCTTCTTTAGATAAAAGAGCCCATTCAGAAAAATTAAGATGTTCTCTTCCTTCTTCAATATGGTTAAAAAGCATCCATTTTACCGGCGCAACTTTGCTATACCAAGGATAGTGAGTTTCCATGCTGTGGCAATCATAGCAGGATGTTTTTAGTGTAGTGGCTATCTCTTGAGGTACAGGAAAATCTTTTGTAATATCATTAGGGTTATCTTTTTTTGTTTCCGGTTTAGTTACAGGAATAAATTGCATAACAACCAATGCAAACACGATAAATAGTATTAATTTTTTGCCTAGTTTTTTTTTCATCATTATTCACTTTGAAGTGCAATCTTTTGCTCTTTAGCCCAAGCAAGGATAAGTTGTTTTTCTTCTTCGGTTAAAGTTTTTTTCGGGTATTTTTCTAAAAATTTAGCAGGAGGCATTTTATTTTCACCAAGCATTTTTTCTATTTTACCCAATTTGGTATAAATCTTTACACTATTGTATTCGTTATTGGTAAAATTATCCCAATTTAATTTTTTCTTACTTTTTTCACCCTTCGATTTGGTGTTATGACAGCCATAACATTTATTGTTGATTACTGTTAAAACCTCTTTGGGAATCTCAAAAGAAACATCGTTAGTTACAGTTGTGTAACCGGTTTGTTTACTGTTGTTAAAAGCAAATAGTAGCGCAATAATTGCAATTCCTGAAAGGCTAAAAAAGATTCTTTTCATCTGTAATGATTTTGTGATTAGTTTTCAAATATAGTTAAAAATGCATTAAATTTAATTCTATCTGTTAATCTTTAACACGAATTAAAGAGTTTCACTTTTTATATAATACGAGTAAATTTCTATCTTTGCAATATGATTCTTAGAATACCTTTATTTATTAGTGGTGCCGAAATATTTTTTATTGTATTTATTATCGTAATGGTTTTTGGTGCCGATAAAGTTCCTGAAATTGCCAGAGGGCTGGGCAAGGGTATGCGACAAATTAAAGATGCCACAAACGATATTAAAAGAGAAATCACCAAAACTGCCGAAAAAGAAGGCATTAACCTAGAGGATTTAGATATTACTAAAGACCTAACACAAGATATTACCAAAGAAGTCACCAAAGTAAAAGATGATATTGAAAATGTTGTGGGTCCTATAAAAAGACGTTTTTAAGCACTTCCTTCAAGGCTTATTTTCTTAAATTAAAAATAAAATTCATATATTGACAGGGTTAACCAAAACCCAAAATCATGAAAAGAATTTTACAAACCTTTTTTTTAACTT
>JALWYP010000420.1 GCA_026992695.1 Flavobacteriaceae bacterium | reverse complement strand
TTATTATTGCATATTCTTCGCCTCAATACTTAACGTTGCATGAGGAACCAATTTTAATCGTTCTTTGTTGATTAATCTTTTTGTTACACGGCAAATTCCATAGGTTTTATTCTCAATTCTGATGAGTGCATTTTTTAAATCACGAATAAATTTTTCTTGACGAATAGCTAATTGTGATGCTGTTTCTTTACTCATTACTTGACTTCCTTCATCAAAAGCTTTAAAGGTAGGAGAAGTATCATCTGTACCATTATTTTGGTCGTTCCGGTAGGCACTCTCTATAAGTTCTAATTGTCTTTGAGCTTGTTCTATTTTATTATTAATGAGCTGTCTAAATTCTTCAAGCTCTTCATCGCTGTATCGTATTTTAGGTTCTTGTGTCATAATTCTATTTTTTAATCAGTAATTTTGTTTTAATATCATCAAAAGCAATTTCTGTTCCATTATTAACATGGTCTGCAAATGTTATTGTTTTAGAAAGTGTTTCTCTTTTAATATAATCTTCATTTTTAGTAACTGCTTTTTTTAGTTTTTCATCTTCTTGAATGGTTACATCAATTCTGTCGGTAACTTCAAACCCCGAATCCTTTCTTAAATTTTGAATTCGATTAACTAATTCTCTTGCTATACCTTCATTTAGTAACTCGGGATTAAGTGTAATATCTAAAGCAACTGTAATGTCACTATTTCCGGCTACTAACCACCCTTCAATATCTTGTGGTGTAATAAGAACGTCATCCAAGGACAATTTAGTACTTTTTTGGTTTATTTCAATATCTATTTCGCCTTCTTTTTCTAATTTCTTTATTTTTTCTTGGTCAAATTCTGAAATAAGTTGTGCTATGGCTTTCATATCTTTTCCAAAACGAGGTCCTAATTTTTTAAAATCGGGTTTTATTTGTTTTACTAAAATACCTGAATCTTCATCTATTAAATCTATTTCTTTTACATTCACTTCCGATTTAATAAGATTTGCCACAGATACTATTTCTTTTCGTTGGGCTTCATCTAAAACCGGAATCATAATTTTTTGCAACGGCTGTCTTACTTTAATTTTTTCTTTTTGTCGCAAGGATAAAACTAACGAAGTAATGGTTTGTGCTTTCTGCATTCTGTGCTCGAGAGTAGTGTCTATAAATCTATCATCTGCTTGTGGAAAATCACTAAGGTGAACCGAATTAAAAGGTTCTTTATGAGTAACCTCATTTAAATCTTTGTATAACCTATCCATAAAGAACGGAGCAACCGGTGCACTTAATTTTGCAATCGTTACCAAGCAGGTATATAAGGTTTGATAAGCCGAAAGTTTATCTACTCCCATAGATTGTTTCCAATAGCGTCTTCTGCTTAAACGCACATACCAATTACTTAAGTTTTCTTGAACAAAATAAGAAATGGCTCTTGTGGCTTTGGTAGGTTCGTAATCGGTATAGTAATCATCTACTTTTTTAGTAAGTGTATGAAGTTCTGAAAGTATCCATCTATCAATTTCCGGTCTTTCAATTAAAGGTATGTCTTTTTCGGAATAAGTAAAATTATCTAAATTGGCGTATAAGCTAAAAAAGCTATAGGTATTATATAGTGTTCCGAAAAATTTGTTTCTAACCTCTCCTATTCCGTTGCTGTCAAATTTTAGGTTATCCCAAGGGTTGGCATTGCTTATCATATACCACCGTGTAGCATCGGGACCATATTTTTTTAATGTTTCAAACGGATCGACAGCATTTCCTAATCGTTTGGACATTTTTTGTCCGTTTTTATCCAAAACCAATCCGTTTGACACCACATTTTTATAAGCTACATCATCAAAAATCATGGTAGCTATAGCGTGTAGTGTATAAAACCAACCTCGCGTTTGGTCAACCCCTTCAGCAATAAAATCGGCTTTTCTCCAAGTTTGTTCAACTTTGTCTTTGTTTTCGAAAGGATAGTGCCATTGTGCATAGGGCATGCTACCGCTATCGAACCAAACATCTATTAAATCGGCTTCTCTTTTCATAGGTTTTCCACTGTCGGAAACCAAAATAATTGTGTCTACAATGTTTTTATGCAGGTCAACGGTTTGGTAATTTTCTTCAGAAAAATCTCCCACTACAAAATCCTTAAAAATATCTTCTTTCAACAAACCGGCTGCTATGGATTTTTTCATTTCTATCTTTAGTTCTTCTACCGATCCTATAATTTTTTCTTCGGTTCCGTCTTCGGTACGCCAAAGCGGGAGTGGAATTCCCCAAAATCGGGAGCGAGAAAGGTTCCAATCATTTGCATTTGCCAACCAGTTTCCAAAACGTCCTTCTCCGGTAGCTTTTGGTTTCCAATTTATGGTTTTATTTAGTTCATACATTCGGTCTTTAAACGCTGTTACTTTAATAAACCAAGAATCTAAAGGATAGTATAAAATGGGTTTGTCGGTTCGCCAACAATTGGGATAACTGTGGGTGTATTTTTCGACTTTAAAGGCTTTGTTTTCGGTTTTTAATTTAATAGCAATTTCTACATCTACCGATTTTTCGGGAGCAGTACCTTCATCGTAATATTCGTTTTTTACATATTTACCGGCAAACTCACTCATTTCGGGTCTAAATTTTCCTTGTAAATCTACCAGCGGAACAGCTTTACCTTTTTGGTCTAAGACCAACATAGGAGGAACCGGAGGTTTTGCCTGCTGTGCCACCTTAAAATCGTCTGCACCAAACGTTGGTGCGGTATGTACAATACCGGTACCGTCTTCGGTTGTTACAAAATCCCCCGCAATTACTCTAAAAGCATTTTCGGGATTTTGAAAAGGTAAAGCATAGGGTAATAGTTGCCGGTAACGGCTTTCTAATAATTCGCTACCTTTAAATGTTTCACCTGTTAAATACGGTATTTCTTTATCTTCTTTATTGTAGGATTGTAATTCTTCTTCGGTGTTAACGGCTTTAAACTTTCCTGAAAAAACTTTTTCAACCAAGTCTTTTGCTAAAATTACTTGAATGGGTTTAAATGTGTATTGATTATAGGTTTTTACCAACACATAATCTATTTTTTTTCCTACGGTTAATGCTGTATTTGAAGGTAATGTCCAAGGGGTGGTTGTCCAAGCAAGAAAAAAGATATCACCTTGTGTATTTTTAAGAAAATCCGGTAGGGTTTCTTTTAGGGCTTTAAATTGGGCGACAACCGTTGTGTCTGTAACGTCTTGGTAGGTTCCGGGTTGATTTAACTCGTGCGAACTAAGACCTGTTCCGGCTTTTGGCGAATAGGGTTGTATGGTGTATCCTTTATAAAGCAAGCCTTTATTGTAAATTTGTTTTAAAAGCCACCAAACCGTTTCCATATATTTGGGCTTATAGGTAATGTAGGGGTTTTTCATATCTACCCAATAGCCATACTCTTCAGTAAGTTTATTCCAGACATCGGTGTATCGCATCACTGCTTTTTTACACGCAGCATTATAGTCTTCAACGCTTATCTTTTTTCCAATGTCTTCTTTAGTGATTCCCAATTCTTTTTCAACGCCAAGCTCTATGGGTAAGCCATGGGTATCCCAACCGGCTTTTCGTTCTACTCGAAATCCTTTTTGGGTTTTATACCTGCAAAAAATATCTTTAATAGAACGCGCCATTACGTGATGAATACCGGGAAGTCCATTGGCTGAAGGAGGTCCTTCAAAAAAAATGAACGGTTTATTCGCATCACGAGTTTCAACACTTTTTTTAAAAATGTCTTCAGACTTCCAAAAATTTAAAACTTCTTCGGCTAATTTAGGGAGGTTTAATCCCTTGTATTCATTAAATTTAGCATTCATATCAAAGCTACGGTTAAATAAGAGAGCAAAAGTAAGTATTTTTTATAAAAAATTGAGCATCATTTTAAGCTTAAAAATTAATGCTAATAATTTGAATATTAGTGCTAAAAACAGCCTGCAAGTTAATCTCTGATTATGCATTTATTAGCCCGTAAATTCTA
>JALWYP010000419.1 GCA_026992695.1 Flavobacteriaceae bacterium | reverse complement strand
ATGAATGTGTAGGTGGTTTTGCAAGTGGGTATCCTTGTAACGATTACGATTTAATGTCTAACCTAACTAATGGGTTTATGAATGCTGGCGAAGGAAATGATTCTTGGGGTTGGACAGACCCGGATACCGGTAAAGAATATGCCCTCATGGGTCTTGACAACGGAACTGCTTTTGTTGATATTAGTGACCCAATTAATCCAATTTATCTTGGCAAACTTCCTACTGCTACCAACTCAAGCATTTGGAGAGACATTAAAACTTACAATAATTATGCTTTTATTGTAAGTGAAGCTGGTGGTCATGGCATGCAGATTTTTGATTTAACTAAATTAAGAAATGTGGCAAATCCTCCAGCTACTTTTGCTGAAGATGCACATTATAGCGGTTTTGGAAGCGCACATAATATTGTAATCAATGAAGATACTGGATATGCCTATGGAGTTGGAACAAATACTTACAATGGAGGTCCCCATTTTGTAAATATTCAAAATCCATTAACTCCTCTTGCAGCAGGGGGATATGCATTAGATAGCTATAGTCATGATGGTCAAGTAGTGTCGTATAGTGGACCAGACGCAGACTATACAGGACGTGAAATTTATGTCGGGAGTAATGAAAACGAAGTAGTAATTGTAGATGTAACAGATAAAAATAATCCTATAGGAATTTCTGCTGTTGGTTATTCAAATATTGCTTATACTCATCAAGGATGGTTTACTGAAAATCAACAATACTTCATTGTAGGTGACGAAATCGACGAATCAAATTTTGGCTTTAATACCCGAACAATTGTACTTGATTTTACAGATTTAGACAACCCTTACCCTTATTTTGATTATTTTGGCACAACACCTGCAATAGACCATAATGGTTATGTGAAAGGTGATACTTATTTTCAAGCAAATTATACTGGAGGGATGAGAGTTATAGATATAAGCGATATCTCTAATGAGAATATCTTTGAAATAGGTTATTTTGATTCCTACCCAGCAAATAATAACACATCTTATCATGGTGTTTGGAGTGTATATCCGTATTTTGCTAGCGGCAATATCGTTATTAGTGATATTGAAGGAGGACTGTTTATCGTTAGAAAATCGAATACACTAGGAATTTCTGATAAACAAGAATTAAATTTTTCTGTGTACCCCAATCCAGCAAAAAATAATGTAACCATTTCCTCTTCAAAAATTCCGATAAATAAAATCGAAATATTTAATTATCTAGGACAAAAATTAATTAGCAAAAAAATAGAATCCATTAATACTATAACCATAGATTTATCCGTTTTAAATCAAGGAGTATATCTTGTTAAAATTAATGAGAATACAGCCCAAAGATTAATAATAAAATAAAAACTGTATGCCTACTAATAAAGCATGTAATAAAGTAGGCTTTTTGTTAAGCTTACTTACATTAATGGTGGTATCTTGTAATAAAGACACTAATAATGGGGATAATCCTGATCCCGACCCAATTGAATTTCAGGGCGAAATAGATTGGGTAAAAACCTATGGAGGAAGTAATGAAGATGAAGCTGTAGGAGTAATTAAAACCCCCGATGAAGGACTCCTAATACTAGGAACAACTAAAAGTACAGATGGAGACGTAACCGGAAAAACAACAAACGACCAAGATTTCTGGCTTTTAAAACTGGATAGCGAAGGAAACAAAATTTGGGATAAAACCCTTGGAGGAAGTGATGATGACGTAGCAACTTCTATTATTTCTACTTCTCAAGGAGGTTATTTGTTATCAGGATATAGCCGAAGCAATGATGGTGATGTGGGGACAACAGCTGGTTTTTTTGATTACTGGATAGTGAAGATAGATGAAAACGGAAACAAGCAGTGGGGTAATACATTTGGATTTCCCGGGACAGATCAAGCATTAAAAATAATTGAAACTCGAGAAGGAGGCTATTTTGTAACAGGATACTTTGATGTTACTGCAAGTGGTGGTCAAGGAAATGACGGAAGAAATTCTTTGCATGGCGTTGGAGAATACTGGGGAATTAAATTAGATGCTAATGGAAATTACATTTGGCGCAGGTATTTTGGTGGAAGTAACAACGATAGAAGTTATGATGTTGTACAAACTTTAGATAGCGGATTTTTATTGGTAGGGTCTTCCGAAAGTGATGATTTCGACATTACCGACGATAAAGGAAGTTATGATTTTTGGGTCGTTAAAGTTTCTAAAGAGGGTAATAAATTATGGACTAAATCATACGGTGGAAGCGAAATTGAAAATGGAAGAGGAATTGTTTTAACTTCAGACGGAAATTACCTTTTTGTAGGGGATACTCGCAGTGAAAACCAAGATGTTACAAACCTTCACGGAAATGCAGATGCTTGGGTTATTAAATTTAACGGCAATAACGGAAACTTAATCTGGCAAAAAACCTTTGGAGGAAGTGAGTTTGACTCTGCTTCAGATATACAAAAACTAACTACAGGAGAATATGTTATTTGTGGTAATAGCCGAAGTAGTAACGGAGATTTAGATAATAATAAAGGGCAAAATGATGCTTGGGTATATATCATTGATGATACGGGGAATTTAAAATTTCAGAAAAATATAGGAGGCGCTGCATTAGACTTTGCTTCGCAGGTTATCGAATTTTCCGATAATGAATTGGTGCTTGTAGGTAACACCGAAAGCAATGACCAAGATATACCACAAAACAAAGGAATTAAAGATTTTTTAATTGTTAAACTAAAATAATATCCCTAAATAAAATGAAAAACATTGCATTTTACCTACTTGCTGCAACACTATTTATTGGTTGTTCAACTAAAGACAAAAAAGAATTACAAAGCTTTCCTATCACGTTTAAATTTACTCAAAACTGGGACGGAAGCGATTTTACAGTAGCAAACTTTGGCCAATACAACTACACCAACCAACATGGTGAAACGCTAAGTGTAACTAAATTACGTTATTTAATATCCAAAATTGTATTAACAAGAACAAACGGTGAAAAAATTGAAATACCTGGTTATCAATTGGTAGATCTTTCTGACGCCTCTACCCTTGTTTTTAATCCCAATTTTCCGATTCTAGAAGGTGATTTTAATAAAATATCTTTTGTTTATGGTTTTAATGAAGAAGATAACCAAGATGGGGCTTATCCAGATTTAAATGCGGCAAACTGGAACTGGCCATCACAACTTGGTGGAGGCTATCATTTTATGCAATTTGAAGGTAAGTATCTTGATGCAAATGACGAGCCACAACCATATGCATATCATAATGGTACTGCCAAAGTAAGTGAAGGAGTGTTTGAGCAAAATTATGTTTCATTTAATTTTAACAAAAACTTCAGTATTAATCAAGCTGGAGAAATAGAAATTAAAATGAATATTGCAGAGTGGTTTAAAAATCCAAATACATGGGACTTAAACACCTTTAATGTTACA
The DNA here is from genome assembly GCA_026992695.1 of Flavobacteriaceae bacterium. Lineage (GTDB taxonomy): Bacteria > Bacteroidota > Bacteroidia > Flavobacteriales > Flavobacteriaceae > Marifrigoribacter. The sequence goes on along the minus strand of JALWYP010000419.1, from coordinate 9,518 downwards.
TTAATGCCCAACTACCAGGCTCAAAAAATGATGCAAGAAAACGCAGCTACCGTTTTTAGTATTGGGGAAATAACCATCTTTTATGATGAATAAAATCTAACTTAGATATGAAAAAAATAATTGTTCTATGTATCGTTATTTTAAGTATTTATTCTTGTTCCAAATCAAGTGAGAGTAGTACAAATGAGGAAGAATATACGCCAACTCCCGTAAATTTAGAAATTCCAACCATTTTTCAACAATTTTTACCGGCACCAACCATACCTGCAAATAATCCGTTAACACAAGAAGGAATCGATTTGGGCAGAAAGTTGTTTTATGAACCTATTTTATCAGGTGACGGTACTCAGGCTTGCGCTAGTTGTCATATTCAAATAAATTCATTTACAGATCCAAGACAATTTAGTGTTGGAATTGACGGTAGTGTTGGTACACGAAACGCAATGCCTATTTTTAATGTAGCTTGGAGTATTAATCAAAAATTCTTCTGGGATGGAAGAGCGCATAGTGTGGAAAATCAAGCGTTGGGTCCAGTTGAAAATCCTATAGAAATGAAAAACACTTGGAGTAATGCAGTATCTTCTATTCAAGCAACACAAGATTACCCCGATTTATTTAAAAAAGCTTTTGGTAGTCCCAACATAACAAAAGATTTTGTTGTGAAAGCAATTGCTCAATTTGAACGTACTTTAATATCCGGAAATGCTCCTTTCGATAGATATTTAATGGGAGATTCCGACGCTGTATCCCAATCGGTAATAAATGGCTTTAATGTTTTTATGGACCCCGAAAGAGGCGATTGTTTTCATTGTCACGGAAGTGATACAAACCCATTGTGGACAGATAATAAATTTCATAACAATGGAATGGACGAAACATTTACAGACAAAGGACTGGGAGATATTACTGGAGATCCGCTAGATTTTGGTAAATTCAAATCTCCTTCTTTGCGAAATTTAGCTTATACAGCACCTTATATGCATGATGGTCGTTTTGCGACACTCGAAGAAGTAATTAACCATTATAGTGAAGGATTGGTTTACTCTGAAACCATTGACCCGCTTATGAAATTTGTAGCACAAGGAGGTGTTCATTTAACTCTCGAAGAAAAAATAGATTTAAAGGCTTTTTTACTTTCGTTATCTGAAGATGCTTTTATCACGAACCCAAATTTTCAAAACCCGAATTAATTTTTGAGTCGAAGCGAATCTAATTCCTGAACTTTTTTAAGCATTGGGTCGTCTTCATTTATAATTATTTCAAAAGCATTAATTCCAAAAAGTTGCTGTGCTATGTGGGCTTTTAATGCTCTTTTTAACACCTCTCTGTGATTTGTCATATTCAAATGCGCTTCGTTAAAACGCGAATAATTAATAAAGGCATCTGTTACACTATCAGGCACATGGTAGGTTTTAAAAAAATCTGAAGCTTGGTAGTTATTAAAATCATTTCTGTTTTTTTCTAAATATTCAAAAACAAAATAGGCAACAAATCCGTTTCTAGATACATAATTTAAGGTTTCGTTTTCAATACTGGTATCTTTTGGTATAAAAACATCGGGGATGATACCGCCACCTCCATAAACCACTTTCCCTTTTGGAGTAACAAATCTTAACGTATCTGCTACTTTAATACTATCTGCATGAAGAAGTTCTCCATTTTTGTATCTTCGTTGGTATTCATTATAATAATCATCTATTCCATTATTATAGGGGCGTTGTATCGACCTTCCCGTTGGTGTATAATATCTGGCAATAGTTAGCCTTACGGCACTTCCGTCGCCAAGAGACATTTCACGTTGTACCAGTCCTTTTCCGAAGGTTCTTCTGCCAATAATTACCGCTCTATCATTATCTTGTAAAGCACCGGCAACAATTTCACTAGCTGAAGCAGTGTTTTCGTTAACCAAAATATATAATTTTCCCTCTTCAAAATCGCCATTCGATGTAGCTACACTTCTTTTTTCTTCTCCTGTTTTGTTACGAGTGATAACAATTGTTTTATTGTTTTTTAAAAAATGGTCGGCAATTTCTTCCGCCGAAGAAATATAACCGCCCGGATTATCTCGTAGATCTATTACTAAGGAAGAAATACCCTTATCGATTAAATCATTCAAGGCTTCATCAAATTCGTCTATAGTAGATTCGGCAAAGCGGTTTATTTTTATGTACCCAATACTATCGGTTAATCGATAAGCTGCATCTACACTTACTAACGGAATCCTATCTCGTTTTAATGTAAATTCCATTAGGTCATTCTCGTCATGTCTGGCAACCTGTAGTTTTACCTTGCTACCAATCTGTCCTTTTAAATACTTGACAATCGTATCTCTTGAAACGGTTTTTCCGAAAAGCTTAACAGTATCTGCATACAAGATTCTGTCTCCGGCTTTAATTCCTGCTTTTTGCGCAGGACCACCATCTAATGCCCTAATAACAGCAATGGTATCGTTGTACACATAAAAACTTATGCCTATTCCTACAAAGTTACCACGCATGTCATCGGCATTTTCTTCGTATTTATCTGCCGGAATATATACCGAATGAGGATCGAGGTTTTCTAAAATTTCATTTACCGTTACATCCACAATACTATCGGTATTTACCTTATCTACATATTCGTAATCTATATAATCAATAAGCCGATTGAGTTTGTCTTTTTTAGAATTGGTGGCAAATATTTTTTGAGTTGTATCTTTAAAATTAAGTTTTGCACCAATAAAGATTCCTCCGGCTATAGCAAGTGATAAGAGTAAAGGGATGTATATTTTATTTGTTTTCATAGGTTATTCCGCTAAATTGGGAATATGACAAATTTCCACTCCGGCTTTACGTAAAAATTGCACTCCGGAGGTATCCTTGTATTCTTCGTGATAGACCAAGCGTTTTATTCCTGCTTGGTGTATTAATTTACTACACCCTTGACAGGGAGACATAGTGATATATAAGGTAGCATCTCTACAAGACTGAGTAGAAGAAGCTACTTTTAAAATAGCATTTGCTTCGGCGTGTAGCACGTACCACTTAGTGTATCCGGCATCGTCTTCGCAAATATTTTCAAAACCCGAAGGCGTGCCGTTATAGCCGTCGCTAATAATGGTTTTATCTTTCACGATTAATGCTCCTACTTGGCGACGTTTACAGTACGAAAGTTTACTCCATTCGGTAGCCATTTTAAGATATGCAATATCGTAAAGATGTTGTTTTTCAGGTTTCATTCTATAAAAATACTATGAAAAGGCGAAATTACCATGAAGTTAACGAGTTACAAAATTGTAAGGCGTTAAAAATTGTTTAAAAAATCCAATTTTTAACCAGCATAGGAAGTACCAATCCAACAACAATAGAAGAAACCACCAATACCCAATCGCGTTTGTTAAACCTAAAAACGGTTTTAAAAACAAATCCTGTTACTAAAACGATAAATGTAATAATGATTTGTGCTATTTCTACTCCCAGAGCAAATTCAAGAAGCGGAAGTAGTGAAGTGCCTCCATAAATCATTTTATAATACGAGGCAAAACCAAAACCGTGAATAAGACCAAAAAAGGTAGTTACAAAATACAAGATATTAATTCCTGTTTGAGCCGAAGACTTACCGGCGGTAAAAATAGCATATACCGCTCCGATCAATATAGTTATCGGAATTAAAAATTCTACTACTCGTGATGAAACCTGAACCACATTATAATTAGCTAAAATTAATGAGGTAGTATGCCCAATTGTAAAAAGTGTAATAAGAAGTAACACCCTTTTCCAGTGCGAAAAATTATAAGCAACTACTAAAACCGTTAAAAATAAAATATGGTCTAACGCGCTCCAATCCAGCACGTGGAATAATCCTAGCTTTAGGTATAAAACAAAATCGTTCATTTGTGGGGATAAAAAGTTATTTTAAATTCAAGTGTAAAAAAGGTTCTGCTTCTTTAATAGGAATACGAAATTCTATAGGTCCTGCGGCATAACTTGCTATTTCGTATTGATTGTAAACAAAAATAAGTTCTTCGGGTGTAATTCCAAATGATTCGGGTAAGTAAAAAGTGTCGTTTTCAAACCAAAATCCGGTAGCATTTATTGGCTCTCCTTCCGGAATTTCATTTTCTGTTCTAAATTTTTCTTCGGCTAAAGCTAAAAATCCATTTTTATCTTTTATCAGTTCACCCATTTTTAAAGGTTCTCCGGTTTGCGCATCAAAATTAGAATAACTTGTTGCCCCGTAACCATGTGCACCGCCCGTATAAAGATAAGCATTCTTTTCTAACGAAAGAACGGAAGGAGAAGAATACATTTCGTTCACCGAGACTTCGGCAAAATACACTCCCATATCGGGATATTCAGATTTGTCTCTTTTGTAGATTTTTATAAAATTTGAAGTAGCTTCTTCAATACTTTTTGGAACATAAAGACTGTCTTCTGAAATGTTTAAAGATTGAATAATAAAATCTTCAATTACCCGATTTACTTTTTCTGAAGCTTCTTCGTTTCCCGAAGCAATTAAATAATTTAGTGTAATTTCGGCACATTCGTCCTGCTTACAAGCATCGTTAATGGTTTTTGATTCTTTTTCAACCGTTAATGGTACTAAAGGTTTGTCTTTTTTACAACTAACAAAAATTAGCAGAAAAGAAACCGTATAGAGAAAATTGTTCATCTTTAAAATTTTATAGGTTAAAAGTACAAATGATTTAAAAATAAACAACAAAACCACTACATTTGTTTTTTTAAAACCCAAAAGCATGAATTTTAATACCAAAACCATTCACGGTGGACAAGAACATGACATGGCTTACGGAGCTGTAATGCCTCCAATTTACCAAACATCTACTTATGCACAAACGACACCGGGAGGGCATAAAGGATACGAATATTCTAGAACACACAACCCAACTCGTGCTGCTTTAGAACGCGCTTTTGCCAGCATTGAAAACGGGAAACACGGACTTGCTTTTGGAAGCGGATTAGCAGCTATAGATGCTGTAATTAAACTTTTAAATCCGGGTGACGAAGTGGTTTCTACCAATGATTTATACGGAGGAACGTACCGTTTGTTTACTAAAATTTATGAAAAATTCGGGATTAAATTTCATTTTATCGGGATGGAAAATGCCCATCGAATAGAAGATTATATAAACAAAAATACCAAGCTAATTTGGGTTGAAACACCTACCAACCCAATGCTTAATATTATTGACATAAAAAAGGCAGGTGAAATAGCAAAAAAACACAATGTATTATTAGCGGTAGATAATACCTTTGCAACACCCTACTTGCAACAACCTCTTGATTTGGGTGCCGATATTGTTATGCACAGTGCTACAAAATACCTTGGCGGACACAGCGATGTGGTCATGGGAGCCTTAGTGGTAAAAGATGATGCCCTAGCAGAGAAATTATACTTTATTCAAAATTCAAGCGGAGCCATCTGCGGACCTCAAGATAGTTTTTTGGTGCTTAGAGGAATTAAAACCCTTCATGTTCGTATGCAACGTCATTGCGAAAACGGAAGAAAAATAGCAGAATACCTGTCTAACCATCCTAAAATTGAAAAAGTATATTGGCCTGGTTTAGAAAGTCATCCTAACCATGAAATTGCCAAATCGCAAATGAGTGATTTTGGCGGAATGCTTTCTTTTGTTACCAAAGGAAACAATTATAACGAAGCCATAAAAATTGTAGAAAACCTCAAAATTTTTACTCTTGCCGAAAGTTTGGGTGGCGTAGAAAGCCTTGCCGGACATCCTGCAAGTATGACGCATGCTAGTATTCCTAAAGAAGAACGCGAAAAAACAGGAGTAGTAGATTCACTTATTCGTTTAAGTGTGGGTATTGAAGATGCAAACGATTTAATAAACGATTTAAAACAAGCAATTGCGTAGTTAAGGCGCTATTTTTGGGTTTGAAAAGGCATTTTATTTTGTTTAAAATATTCCTTTGTATATTTAACCGTCTATTTTAAACAAGCATGACTACAAATAAACGTATCACAAGAGCCTATAAAAAAGCACTTCGAATTCCTTTTAACAACGATTCTAAATTTATAATTTTTAGTGATTGTCATCGAGGAGATAATAGCTTTGCTGACGATTTTGCCAACAATCGAAATACTTTTTATCACGCTTTACAACACTACTACAACAACGGTTTTACCTACTTAGAGTTGGGTGATGGGGACGAATTATGGGAAAATCGGAGTTTTAAAACGCTATTCTACGCACATAAAAATATTTATGATTTAATGAAGCAGTTTTACACCGATGGAAGATTATTTCGGCTTTTTGGAAATCATGACATGGTGTACAGAAATAAAAAATATACCGAAAAGTATTTGTATTCTTACTTTAATAAAATTACCGGTCAAGACGAGCCCTTGTTTCCCGGAATTACCATTCACGAATCCCTAATTTTACAGCATGAAAAAACCGGTCAAGAGTTGTTTATGATTCACGGTCACCAAGCCGATTGGATGAACTATCGAGGGTGGAAGTTTAATAGATTTATGGTGCGAGCCTTATGGCGTCAATTACAAATTTTTGGTATTGGCGATCCCACCAGTCCGGCTAAAAATTTTAAAGAACTCATTAAAGTAGAACGTCGTACCAAACGCTGGATTGTTAATAATAAAAACCTTTTTACCATTATTGGTCACACGCATAGACCTCGTTTCCCAGAACCGGGTGAAATCGCTTTTTTTAACGATGGTAGCTGCGTACATCCCAGAAGTATTACCGGACTTGAAATAGAAAATGGTGAAATTGCATTAATTAAATGGCACATTGCAACAACTAAAGACGGTACTTTAAAAGTTATGCGAAAATTACTGGAAGGTCCTCAAAAACTTGTAGATTATATCACGCAATAAATCTTATTCCTTAATTATCTTTTTTGTTATTTGAAGCGTTTTTTTCTCATTAAAAATGGTAAGAAAATAAAGTCCGGAAGGTAATGATTGTAGCAAAATCTCATTTTCTACATAACCTTGCTTTACTAATTCTCCTTTTGCAGAATACAACTCATATCTCATTTTTTTGGGAAGTGTTCGATTCTCAAAATACACGCTGTTGGTTGCAGGGACAGGATATATTTTTAATTTTTGTAAGGTGTTTTGAGAAACACCCAATTCACAATCAATAACATTTAAGGTTTCAAAAGGGCAAGTAGATGCCATATATTCATTTACAGTAGTTGAACCAAAAATAGAAAAATCTTGTAAATCTAAATCGATTACTAATTGAAACGTTCCGGTATCAATATCATACCTATAAATTCCTCCTCCACTCGAAAAAGCGTAAACTAAATTTTCGTTACAAGAAGTTACATAATTTGAGAGTCCGTAAAAATCTTGACCGCCACCGCAGGCTATTGTTTCAACTTGTGATCCGGTATAGGTTACCATTTCTAACGCTTCTTGGTCTAAAAAAATTAAATTTCCTTTATAAAACGTTAAGTCTCCGGGAGTATGTACTCCTATTTCCACCATAGATGTAACCATCATCGTGTCTAGGTTATACGAATACAAGGTGTTGGTTGTAGATTCTAATGTCTTTAAAGAATTAGTTAAACCGTCATAAACCAGACTAGTAAAATTTAAACTCGAATTTAAAAATTTTAAGTTGGTAATGCTTCCATCGTTTAAGTTAATTTCTATTATAACACTGCCTTCGGTAATACCGTACATTGTGCCATCATCTGCTAATGCGATGTCTAACAAATTACCTGAAGATGAATCAACATCTGTAAGGAATGTGATATCGAAATTTTGATCAATGGTTTGAATGCTTTGATTAATAGTTTGATTTACAGGATCAAACTCAAAGGTGCAAATGTAAAATTCTTGTGCTTGAACGAAAATCCCAAACAAGAGATAAAAAATTAAGTTTATTCTTTTCATAACAAAAAATGATTAACCAGTACAAGTTAATCATTTAATTTTAAATATATTACAGAAATAAAGAAAATTAATATAACGACAGGACTTCGGAAGCCAGTTGTACTTTTAATCATCCTGTAATAATCCTGCTTCAAAAACGGCAAAAAGTCCTGTAGCATTTGCACCAAAAAATTAATTGGGGATGACAGGAAAATTTATGACATCATAAAATGATAAATGTGAGTTAAATTATTCAACATTAATGACGTTTTCAATTTGCGGAGCATATTTTTTAATGGTCATTTCTACACCCGATTTTAAGGTCATTTGGTTTACCGAACAATCTACACAAGCACCGGTAAGTTGAACTTTTACTGTTTTTTCATTTTCGATAGAGAGCAAAAGAATATCGCCTCCGTCATTTTGTAAAAAAGGACGTATTTCGTCTAGTGCTTTTTCGACTTTTGCCATTAAATCGGGGTTTTCCATAAGTTTAATTTTTAACGGTTGAACACCCTGCCATCGTTGTTATTTTAATAACTTCGGTAGGCGGAAGCGTTTCGTTGCGTCTCACGGTTTGTTCTACCACATTTTGCGTTACTTTTTCAAAAGCTTTTGACGTTGGTGTATCTTCTTGCAGGGCTGCGGGTCTTCCTACATCTCCGGCTTCTCGAATACTTTGTACAATAGGAATTTCTCCTAAAAAAGGAACATTTAAATCTTCAGCTAAATTTTTTGCACCTTCCTTTCCAAAGATATAATATTTGTTGTCGGGTAATTCTTCAGGTGTAAAATATGCCATATTTTCAATTATTCCTAAAACGGGGACTTGTATGTTTTCTTGCTGAAACATGGCGACCCCTTTACGAGCATCTGCAAGAGCTACCGTTTGCGGAGTACTAACAATTACTGCACCGGTAATTGGCATAGATTGCATAATGCTGAGGTGAATATCGCCTGTTCCGGGAGGAAGATCAACCAACATAAAATCTAATTCGTCCCAAGCAGCATCAAAAATTAATTGGTTTAATGCTTTAGCAGCCATAGGACCTCTCCAAATTACCGCTTGTTCGGGTTTGGTGAAAAAACCGATAGAGAGAATTTTAACACCATAATTTTCTATGGGTTTCATTTTACTTCTTCCATTTACAGTAGTAGACAAGGGTCTTTCTTCTGCTACATCAAACATAATTGGGATTGAAGGACCGTACACATCTGCATCTAAAACACCTACTTTAAATCCCATTTTAGATAATGAAACAGCCAAGTTTGCTGTTACAGTAGATTTTCCTACACCACCTTTACCCGAAGCTATTGCTATAATATTTTTAATTCCGGGAAGCGGTTTTCCTTTTATAAGATTAGGGTTTTGTGCTTGAGGAGGTGTTTCTACCTTTATATTTACTTTAACTTGCGCATTGGGAGAAACCTTTTCTTTTATGGTTTTAATAATATCTTCCTCAGCACGTTTTTTAATATGAAGTGCAGGGGTGGCAAGCACCACATCTACAATTACTTCATCTGCAAAAGTGATTACATTTTTTATTACACCACTTTCAATCATATTTTTACCTTCACCGGCAACGGTTATCGTTTCAAGTGCTTTTAAAACGTTTTCTTTTTTAATTTTCATACGGTTTAATTTTAATTAT
>JALWYP010000418.1 GCA_026992695.1 Flavobacteriaceae bacterium | reverse complement strand
AAAATTACTTTTTCTTCAGAAAAACTTCAAAATTTTGATGCCGTTATTGCAACGGGAAGCAACAATAGTGCAAAATATTTTGAATATTATTTTGGAAAACACCCGCATATTATTCGAAAAAACAGAAATAGTATCGCTATTCTTACCGGAAACGAAACCAAAAAAGAACTACTAGGACTGGCAAATGACATTTTTAGATATTACGGACTGGGTTGTAGAAATGTATCTAAAATTTATATTCCGGAAGATTATAACTTCGATACCTTTTTTAATGCCATGTATTCGTGGAAATCTTTAATAAAACAATCTAAATACATGAATAATTACGACTATAATAAAGCTGTTTACCTAATGAGTGATATAGCTCTTTTAGACAACGAATTTATGTTGTTAAAAGAAGACACCGAGTTCTCCTCTCCGATTTCGGTAATTTACTACGAAACCTATAAAAACAGAGCAAAACTAGTTGAAAAACTAAACCAAGAAGAAGAAAAAATACAATGCGTGGTTTCATCAAATACAGATGGTAAAGCTATTCCTTTTGGAACAACACAACATCCCAAACTATGGGATTACGCAGACGGAGTAGATACGCTTTTGTTTTTATCGGATTTGTAATTTGTATTTAGATTATTTGAGCTATTATTTTTTAATTTCACCATAAATATGTATCAAAAATCACCTTTTATTTAAAGAGTAATTACCATCTTTGCAAAAGTTAAATTTTTTTTAGAATGAAAAAACATAATTTTAGTGCAGGACCTTGTGTGTTACCACAATCGGTTTTACAACAAGCCTCTCAAGCCGTTCTTAATTTTAATAATCTCGATCTTTCCCTTATCGAAATTTCGCATCGAAGTACCGATTTTGTTGCTGTAATGGAGAAAGCTCGAAGCTTAGCCCTAGAGCTATTAGGGCTTCAAAACAAAGGTTATCAAGCACTGTTTTTACAAGGTGGTGCCAGTACCCAATTTTTAGCAGTAGCATATAATTTACTCGAAAAAAAAGCAGCATATCTTAATACCGGTACGTGGTCTAATAAAGCAATTAAAGAAGCTAAATTATTCGGAGAACTTATTGAGGTAGCTTCCTCAAAAGATCATAATTTTAATTACATACCTAAAAATTACTCCATTCCCGAAAAGGTAGATTATTTTCATTGCACCAGTAACAATACCATTTTCGGAACGCAGATTAAAGAATTTCCAAGCACAAATAATGTTTTGGTTTGCGATATGAGCAGCGACATTTTTTCCAGACAACTGGACTTTTCAAAATTTGATTTAATCTATGCAGGAGCACAAAAAAATATGGGACCCGCAGGTACAACATTAGTTGTTGTTAAAGAAGAAATTTTAGGTAAGGTCTCTCGAGACATTCCGTCTATGTTAGATTACCGAGTACACATAGGAAAAGACAGCATGTTTAACACACCAGCCGTTTTTCCGGTTTATGTTTCCATGCTAACATTACAATGGTTAAAAGATATGGGCGGTATTCCCGAAATTGAAAAAGTAAACAACAAAAAAGCCGAAATTCTTTACAACGAAATAGACCGAAATCCTTTATTTGAAGGGTTTGTATCTAACAAAGAAGACCGATCTGCAATGAATGCAACCTTTAATCTTACCAATAACACATTACAAAAAACCTTTGATAATTTATGGAAAGAGGCAGGGATTAACGGTCTTAACGGTCATCGTAGCGTGGGCGGGTATCGTGCCTCTATGTATAACGCCTTACCGCTTGAAAGTGTACAAGTATTAGTAGATGTGATGCAAGAATTAGAAAAAAAAGCATAAAATTGAAGCAAAAATTTTAAAAAATGAAAGTATTAGCAAACGACGGAATTTCACAAACCGGAATAGATGCACTAGAGCAAGCCGGATTTGAAGTAATCACTACCAAAGTAGCTCAAGAACAACTTGAAAATTTTATTAATACAAACCAAGTAATTGTATTATTGGTACGTAGTGCTACCAAAGTAAGAAAAGAACTTATTGATGCCTGCCCAACCATAAAAATTATAGGTCGTGGCGGTGTTGGGATGGATAACATCGATGTAGATTATGCCAGAAGCAAAGGCATTCATGTAATAAATACTCCTGCCGCATCCTCAGCATCTGTAGCCGAATTGGTTTTCGGGCATTTATACGGAGGTGTACGCTTTTTATACGATGCAAACCGAAATATGCCTTTAGAGGGAGAAACCCGTTTTAAAGAATTAAAGAAAAGTTATGGTGCAGGAAGCGAACTTCGTGGTAAAACACTTGGAATAATAGGCTTCGGACGCATTGGGCAAGAAGTAGCCAAAATTGCACTTGGTGTTGGAATGAAAGTTCTTGCAAGTGATAAATATATGGATACAGCTACCGTAAAAGTTCCTTTTTATAATGGAGAAAGTATCTCATTCGATTTTAAAATGCAACCCATGGTTACTGTTCTAAAAGAGAGCGATTTTATTAGCCTTCACGTTCCTGCACAGCAAGGATACATTATAGGAAAAAATGAAATTGCACTTATGAAAGATGGAGCCGGCATTATAAATGCGGCACGTGGTGGTCTTATTGATGAGGTAGCTTTAGTAGATGCCCTCGATAACAACAAACTTTCGTTTGCCGGTTTAGACACTTTTGAAAACGAACCCACACCGGCAATAAAAGTACTTATGAATCATAAAATATCACTCAGTCCGCATATTGGAGCTGCCACAATTGAAGCACAAAACCGAATCGGAACCGAGTTGGCTACCCAAATTATATCGATTATTAAATAAAATAATGGATGTAGTTTATCGAAAAACGTTTTTCACACCAGTAAATACGCTATTTTTTTGTAATTTGACGACATTAACTTTTAAATTTATTAAAAATGTCAGGAATTTTAGACTTGTTAACCAGTGATATGGGGAAACAAATAATTAGTGGAGTAAGCAATGACACACGTCAACCCGAAGATAAAACTGCCAAAGTATTAGCGATGGCAATGCCTGTTTTAATGGGGGCTATGAAACGTAACGTTTCTAATCCCGAAGGCGCTTCCGGATTACTCAATGCACTTAACGGAAAACACGATGGTAGTATTTTAAACGGATTAGGTGATTTATTTAACGGAGGGGTAAATCCCGAAGTAAAACAAGACGGTGCCGGAATTTTAAAGCATGTCTTAGGAGGCTCACAAAATAATGTTGCCAATGCGTTATCACAAAAATCAGGTGTTGATACAGGTACTGTGATGAATATTTTACAAGTTGCAGCTCCTATTCTTTTAGGTTATCTTGGAAAGCAAACAAGAGAACGACAGGTTTCAGAACCAACCCAATTAGGCGGTTTATTAGAAGGTGTTTTAGGAACCGGTCAACAAGGAAACAATCAACAAAGCCTTATTGAATCACTCTTAGATGGCAATAACGACGGAAGTATTCTAGATGATGTTGCCGGTATGGTTCTTGGAGGAGGAAACAAAAAAAGTGGAGGTCTAGGTGGACTATTAGGAGGTTTGTTTGGAAAATAAACCACCACCTTTTTTTAGAAGACTAATTAAACCATTTGATTGTTAAGAATCAAATGGTTTTTTATTTCTATTCGGAATCCAGAAAATTAAAACTTGTATTCATAGCCCAAACCTACGGCAAAAATACTATTGTTTGAACCATTATCATAGCCAAGTTGTAAAAGTCCGTTACCATATTTTTTAAAACCATACTTAAGAAACAGTGCATTAGACCATACTTTAATTGGTTTGGCATACGGCTGTCTATAAGTACCTAGATGTTTAGCAAAAGTGGTTTTAAGTTTCCAAGAAAGGGCGTTGTATTTCCCGGAAAATGCAAAGTGATGTGCTTGAATTCTATTACTCACAATTGGAGACGTGAGATTGGTTATTTCAATATTTTTATCGGAAGTTATAAAAGGTAACCCTATTACATTCCCTTCATAAGTCCATCCGCTTCGGTATAAATTAT
>JALWYP010000417.1 GCA_026992695.1 Flavobacteriaceae bacterium | reverse complement strand
CGGTTTTTATCCAAATTTTTAATAGCGGATCTAAAAATTCTATTTTGTTTTCAAATACGTCTATAATTTCTTTCTGTACCAAAGCATCCTTGGACCTTGAAACGCTACTTGAAGAGTTTAAATGGTATTTTTTTATTGTTTTTTTTCCGCTTAATACTTTTTCGTCTAAGGCAATTGCTTTTAGTAAATTCATTTGCAGGTTAGAAAGCGACTGTATTTCTCTTGTAAAAAATATTTCATATTGCAATAATAAATCTTTTAACGCTTCATTAATAATGCTTTCTGTACATTGTTTTTGGGTTTTAATCCATACTGCATTGGCAAATTGTTGTACAAAATAAGGATGATTATCTACTAAATTTGCTATGGTAGAAGCATCTTTTTTGCTAATTGTTTTCTTTGTTTTTCTAAATTGTTTCTGAATAAATTTCGTCCAATGGCTATTTTCGATTTTCTTTAAGAGCATTACTTCGCCAAATTTATAAAAAGGCATCGATTTTTTTTCGAAAAGCTCGGTCATCATATTTCGTTTGCTTCCGTATAAAATGTAGGAACAATGTTGGTGTAATTGCCAGATAGAACGCGCTTTTTTTTGAAACCCTAAAGGGTCATTAAAATGTGCAATGTTTTGAAATTCATCTAAGCAAATAACCAATTGTATTTTTTTAGATTTGGCAATTTTTTCGGGTAAATCTAATATTTCATTGGGATTTTTTTCTATCGAATCCCAATCAAAGGAAACTGAAAATTGAGTGGTTGGGTCTGCACCAAAACTAAATTGCGGTATGAGTTGTTGAAAGAATTGCTTTGTTTTTTCGATGCGTTCTTCCCATTTTGAGTAGGATGCTTTTAGTATTTGTGTGGCAAAATATTCATAAAATTCGGTTTCGGTTCTCGAGTTAAAAAGGTCGATAAAACAAAATACCACTTTTTTGTTTTCTTTTTTTACCACATCCGACAGCCTGTGTATTAACGATGATTTTCCCCATCTTCTGGGTGATATAAGCGTTAAGTTTATTTTTGATAACGTAATGGTTTTTAAATACTGCAACTCATCATCTCTGTTTATAAAGAAGTTGCTGTCTATAACTTTTCCGTATTTAAAAGGTAAGTTTGTCATGTTTCAAAGATAGAACTTTTTATACAAGTAACAAAGTAATCAGTAACAAATTAGTCAGCAACAAAGTAGTTAGTAATAAAATACGGTTAAGTTATAGTGCAAACTCAAATAATAGATAGGAGATAAAGATTTTTTACTCCACCGACTCTATCAGCAATTCGAGAATTTCAATAGCAGCATCGCTAATTCGTGTTCCGGGTCCATAAACTGCTAAGGCTCCAGCATCAAATAAAAATTGGTAGTCTTGAGGCGGTATTACACCTCCTACGATAACCATAATATCTTCCCTACCGTGTTTTTTTAATTCTTCAATAACTTTAGGAACAAGGGTTTTATGTCCGGCGGCAAGTGATGAAATACCCAAAATATGCACGTCGTTTTCAATGGCTTGTTGGGTGGCTTCTTCAGGAGTTTGAAAAAGAGGACCTATATCAACATCAAAGCCCACATCTGCATAACCGGTAGCAACTACTTTTGCTCCTCTGTCATGTCCGTCTTGTCCCATTTTGGCAACCATAATGCGAGGACGGCGCCCTTCGAGTTCAGCAAATTTATTTGCTAATTGTCTTGCTTTTTCAAAAGACGGATCTTTTTTTATTTCTTTTTTATACACGCCGCTAAATGATTTAATTTGTGCTTTATGCCTGCCAAAAACAAGTTCTAATGCGTCACTAATTTCTCCTAAGGTAGCACGAGCTTTGGCTGCTTCAATGGCTAAAGCTAATAAATTTTCTTCACCTGTCTTAGCACTTTTTGTTAATTTTAAAAGTGTTTGTTTTACTTTTTGATTATCTCTTGTTTCTTTAATGTGTTTTAAGCGTTCTATTTGTGCGGCTCGTACTTTTTGGTTGTCAACATCCAATATTTGCAACGGATCTTCTTTTTTTAATCTGTATTTGTTAACACCTATAATGCTGTCTTGTCCGCTATCTATTCGGGCTTGTTTTTTTGCAGCAGCTTCTTCAATACGAAGTTTTGGTATTCCGGCTTCAATGGCTTTGGTCATTCCGCCAAGTTCTTCTACTTCTTCAATAAGTCTCCACGCATTTTGATACATTTCTTCGGTGCGTTGTTCTACATAATAACTACCTGCCCAGGGATCTACTGTTTTGGTAATAAATGTTTCTTCTTGTAAATAGATTTGTGTGTTTCTGGCAATTCGAGCCGAAAAATCGGTAGGGAGGGCTATGGCTTCGTCAAGCGCATTGGTATGTAATGATTGTGTACCTCCAAAGGCTGCTGCCGCTGCTTCGATACAAGTACGAGCTACGTTGATAAAAGGATCTTGTTCGGTTAGACTCCAACCGCTGGTTTGGCAATGAGTACGTAAGGCTAGTGATTTAGGATTTTTGGGATTAAATTGTTTTACCAGTTTCGCCCAAAGCATACGGGCGGCACGGAGTTTAGAAATCTCGGTAAAATGGTTCATTCCTATTGCCCAAAAAAACGATAGCCTTGGTGCAAAGACATCGATATCCATTCCAGCTTTTATTCCGGTACGAATGTATTCTAGTCCGTCTGCTAATGTGTATGCTAATTCTATTTCAGGAGTTGCTCCGGCTTCTTGCATGTGGTAACCTGAGATGGAAATAGAATTAAATTTAGGCATATTTTTGGAAGTAAATTCAAAAATATCGCTAATGATTTTCATTGATGGAGTAGGAGGATAAATATAGGTGTTACGCACCATAAACTCTTTTAGAATATCATTTTGGATGGTACCTGATAAGTCTTTAATACTTACTCCTTGCTCTAATGCAGCTACGATATAAAAAGCCATTATGGGAAGTACAGCACCATTCATAGTCATTGATACACTCATTTTGTCTAACGGAATTTCGTTAAATAAAACTTTCATATCTTCTACACTATCTATGGCTACTCCGGCTTTACCTACATCTCCTACTACTCGTTTGTGGTCGCTGTCATAACCTCGGTGTGTTGCTAAATCAAAAGCAACCGAAAGTCCTTTTTGTCCTGCAGCAAGGTTTCGCCTGTAAAACGTATTGCTTTCTTCTGCTGTTGAAAACCCGGCATATTGCCGTATTGTCCAAGGTCTTCTTACATACATGGTAGAATACGGTCCTCTTAAATACGGCGGTATGCCGGCAGCAAAGTTTTGATGCGCAAATGCATTTAATTTTATACCGGATTTTGGAAGTTTAATATGTTGCAGATTTTTTCTGCTCATTATTTTGTTTTTGTATTCTTTTTAATGTTTTCTGCCATTTTGCTTAAATCTATATCTGCTAATCGCGCATAATAAGTTTGTAAGGCAACGAGCATGGCAAAATTTTGATCTACGTGTACATCTTTTACATTAATTCTATAGGGTTCAACCAAGAGTTCTACACGCATGTCATTAACAGTATTTAAATTTTGAATAATACGCTTTATTTCTTCATTTTTAATATTATTTACCAAACATTTCACATATTTATTGTTGAAGTTTAGAACCGTTTTTCCATTTTGCTTAGTAAAAAGATCTTTGTCTTCTGAAAGTATTTTTTTTAAAATATCTCTCGTGTGTTTTGAAGAAATATAACCATAGTCAATTTGTCCTAATGTGCCTCTATAAATATATCTAGCATAAGCTTTTGCAATGTTTTTTTCTCCTGTGCCTTTGTCTTTAAAATGCTCGTTTATGTCATCTTGAAAACTATACAAGGCTTCATGCATTAATGCTTTGTCCTCTCCTTTACATGTGATGTTTTGTGGTTTTTCTTGGTATTTGTATTCAAGCTTTATTTCTTGTTTACAACTTAGTAAGAATGTAAATAATGCAAAAAATAACAACGTTTTTTTCATAATTTGTAGTTTTTTTTAGTTAAACAGTTTCGTTTTTTA
>JALWYP010000416.1 GCA_026992695.1 Flavobacteriaceae bacterium | reverse complement strand
GTAACCTGCTTGGTAATTTTGAGTTGTCTCATGTAAAGATGTGTGGATTTTTTGTTACTGTTTTCCTTTCGTACTTAGTTATACGTAAACAATTGGTTAAATGTTACAAAAAGTGTAAAAAAAAAAATCCTGTTTTTTAAAAAACAGGATTTTTTTAGTGATTTTAATTGGTGTGTTTAACCATTCATAGAAATTAAAAACTCTTCATTGTTTCGAGTTTGTTTAATTCTGTCATTAATAAATTCCATTGCTTCAACAGGATTCATGTCGGCAAGGTATTTACGAAGCACCCACATACGTTGTATGGTTTTTTCGTCGAGTAATAAATCGTCTCTACGTGTACTTGATGATGTAAGGTCGATGGCTGGAAAAATTCTTCGGTTAGATATTTTTCTATCTAATTGAAGTTCCATATTACCGGTTCCTTTAAATTCTTCAAAAATTACTTCATCCATTTTAGATCCGGTTTCGGTAAGTGCTGTTGCAATAATACTCAAAGAGCCTCCTCCTTCAATGTTACGCGCAGCTCCAAAGAAACGTTTGGGTTTGTGTAGGGCATTGGCATCTACACCACCACTTAATATTTTTCCGCTAGCGGGTTGTACGGTATTATAGGCACGAGCCAATCGGGTAATAGAATCGAGTAAAATAACAACGTCGTGTCCGCACTCTACTAAGCGTTTTGCTTTTTCTAAAACGATATTGGCAATTCGCACGTGGTCTGTTGCTTCTTTATCAAAAGTAGAGGCAACTACTTCTCCACTTACATTGCGTTGCATATCGGTAACTTCCTCTGGACGTTCGTCAATGAGTAAAATTATTTGATAGACCTCAGGATGATTGGCGGCAATGGCATTTGCTACATCTTTAAGCAACATTGTTTTACCGGTTTTGGGTTGTGATACTATCATGCCTCGTTGTCCTTTTCCTATAGGAGCAAAAAGGTCGATAATTCTGGTTGAAACAGTACTGCTACGTTCGGCGATGTTAAATTTTTCTTGTGGGAATAGAGGTGTTAGGTGCTCAAAAGAAACACGATCTCTAACAACATTTGGGTTTTGACCGTTTATTTTACTTACCTTAATTAAAGGAAAGTATTTTTCACCTTCTTTAGGCGGTCTTACTTCTCCTAGAACTGTATCTCCGGTTTTTAACCCAAAGAGTCTAATTTGCGATTGCGAAACATAAATATCGTCTGGAGAGGATAGGTAATTATAATCACTAGATCGTAAAAAACCATATCCGTCTTGCATAATATCCAAAACTCCTTCGCTTTCTATTATCCCTTCAAACTCATAATCGGGTTGGCGATAACGGTTACGGGTATCTTTGTTACCGTTTTTACCATGATTTTGATTTTGGTGCTGTTGCTTTGGGTGCTGTTGTTTTTGTTTATTATGGTTTTGTTGTTCGTTTCTAGTATTTTGGTTTTTCTTTCTGTTCTGATTATTTTGATTATCTCTTTTCTGGTTTTGAGGATTTTTAACTTCTGTCTTTTCCTGATTTTTGTTTTGAGATTTTGTCTCTGGTTTTTGGCTTTGCGTAGGTTTGTTTTTTTCTTCGCTATTAGCTTCAGGAGTGGTTTTAATTTTTTCCTGTTTAGTTTCTTCAGAAGCATTGCCTTTAGGTTGGTTTTGATTCCTACCTTGATTTCTAGGGCGTCGTTGTCTGTTTTGGGTTTTTTGTTGAGTTGGCTCTTCGGGTTTTTTAACTTCTGTAGCCGAAGTATCTTTTGTAACCTCTTGTACAGCTTTAGGATTAGCTGCTTGATAATCTAATATTTGATATACTAAATCTAATTTTTTTAAGTAACGGTATTTTGGTACTCCTAGTGTTTTTGCCAATTCTTGTAATTCGGGCAATTTTTTTGCTTTTAATTCTGAAATTTCAAACATGTATTACTGTGTATTTTTAATTTTTATTAATTGGGTATCGATGAAGAATAATTTTTTTCGAAAAATAATATTTTTGAAGAATAAATAGCTTTTATGAGTAAAGCTATCGATTTGGTAGTGCAATAATACAACAAATATTTATTTTTTGAAGTTATTTTTTTAAAAAAGAAACTGTATTTTTGCATCTCTTAATTAAAATGAAGTAATGATTCAACGCATTCAAACAGTTTATTTGTTAATTTCGGCACTACTAATAACAGGGTTGTACTTTTGGTTTCCTGTTCAAGTTGGTAAGGATGCGGAGGTTCTTTTTGGTCCCAATCAGCCTCTAATTCTAGGGCTTATCATTGCTACTATTACACTTGCTGTTATTTCTATATTTACTTTTAAAAAACGACAACACCAATTTGTGTTAAACCGTTTAAACATATTGTTACATTTTGTATTACTGGGAGTTATTGTATATCGATCGCTAACATTATCTGGAGAAATTTTGGTTTCTGAGAAGGGTATTGGGGCGCTTCTTCCTCTTATTTCTATCGTTTTTTTAGTGCTTGCAAATAAAGCCATTAAGAAGGATGAAGACCTCGTAAAATCTGTAGATAGATTACGATAACCATAGATCTTAGTATTGTAGTAAACCCCTAAAATAATGCCATTTTTTAGGGGTTTTTAAATAGATGCGTATTTTCTTTAAATCAGTAAAATTAACACGATAACCTACCTTTTTATTTCAATAACTTCTAAGTTTTTAATGATTCCATTATCAACTTCAAACCGAAGCATGGTACGCACTTTGTGAAATCCGTGTTTTCCGGCAGCACCGGGATTCATATGTAATAAACCCAATTTTTTGTCGGGCATTACTTTTAAAATATGGGAGTGACCACTAATAAATAATTTGGGCGGGTTTTTAGTTATTTCTGCTCTAATTTTAGGGTTATATCTTCCGGGATAACCACCAATATGGGTAATCCAAACAGGTATTCCTTCAATCGTAAAACGATTGTGTAACGGAAATTCACTTCGAGCTTTAGAGCCGTCAATATTTCCGTAAACGGCTCGTAAGGGTTTTAGTTTTTTTATTGTATCGGTTACTGTTAAATCACCTACGTCACCGGCGTGCCAGACTTCATCAGCTAGTTTTGTATATTTTATTATGGTGTCATCAATATAACTGTGTGTGTCGGAAAGGAGGAGGATTTTTTTCATAGTTGTCCTTCGCTTTGGCGAAAGTATAATACATCGATTAGAATAATAATTTCTACTTCAATTTTTAGCTATCTTTGCTTTTTCAAAAATACAAGAATCTTTGCGATATTTTATAGAAATAGCATATAACGGTAAAAATTATCACGGGTGGCAGATACAACCCGATGCCATTACTGTACAAGAAGTGGTTGAAAAATGTTTTTCTACCTTGTTGCGAAAGCCGATTCAAGTAACCGGAGCAGGCAGAACCGACGCCGGCGTGCATGCAAAACAATTAGTCGCACACGTAGATATTGAGATGGTCAATGATTTGCAAGATTTTGTGTATAGGCTTAATTCGTTCCTACCCAAAGATATTGCAATAAATAATATTTTTCCGGTTAAAGAGCAAGCACATGCACGATTTGATGCTGTTTTAAGAGAATACCAATATGTGATATCGTTACATAAAAACCCTTTTTTACAAGATTTCTCGTATCAACTGCATAACAAACCCAATGTTAAAAAGATGAATGAAGCTGCAAGAATGTTATTAAATTTTTCAGACTTTCAATGTTTTTCTCGATCCAACACCGATGTTAAAACCTATATTTGTAAGGTGCAAAATGCTGTTTGGGAAGAGAAAGAAGACAATATGTTGGTCTTTACCATTACTGCCGACCGATTTTTACGTAATATGGTACGGGCTATTGTAGGAACGTTGTTGGATGTTGGTTATAATAAAATAACAACAGAAGATTTTAAGACAATTTTAAATAGTAAAGACAGAACCAAAGCGGGAGCTTCAGCACCGGCACACGGCTTATATTTAACCAAAGTAAAGTATCCGAAAAATATTTTTATTTAATAAAACAGAAACAAAAC